>JAUHYO010000358.1 GCA_030426325.1 Gammaproteobacteria bacterium
ACGAGAGGACCGGAGTGGACGTATCTCTGGTGTTCCGGTTGTCACGCCAGTGGCATTGCCGGGTAGCTATATACGGACGGGATAACCGCTGAAAGCATCTAAGCGGGAAGCCCCCTTCAAGATTAGATTTCCCTGGAGCTTTAAGCTCCCTTAAGTGCCCTCGAAGACTACGAGGTTGATAGGCTGGGTGTGGAAGCGCAGTAATGTGTGAAGCTAACCAGTACTAATTGCACGTGAGGCTTGATCATATAACGCCAAAGCATTTTGGTTGTCGCTAGCGACAAAGCGTCATTAGCGAACAAACAATGCGTTGTGTGTGACATGAGTAATGCGGCACAAGGACGTCAGAATCCAAATTGTTATTTATTCGGGAGTTCTGTTCCGAATGCATAGTGACTTGCGCCGAAGGCGGCAAGTGGACTATGCGAACAGGACCCCAAAACGAATTTCCTGGCGGCAATAGCGAGCGGGAACCACCCGATCCCATTTCGAACTCGGAAGTGAAAACGTTCAGCGCCGATGGTAGTGTGGGGTCTCCCCATGTGAGAGTAGGACACCGCCAGGATTTATTTATGAAAAGCCGCATCCCGAAAGGGGTGCGGCTTTTTTTATGCTCCGGTCAATGCCCGAACGGGCAAGTGGGGCAGGTAATAACAGCGTTTTAAGGCTATTATCCCGTCTGGCAAATACTGGATGCTAGACCCATGTCGCTAATGGATGAGCTTAAGCGCCGCAATGTTTTTCGCGTTGCCGTTGCCTATGTTGTCATCGGCTGGATTGTTGCCCAAGTTGCCGAGTTTGCGTTCGAGAACTTCGGTGCCCCGGATTGGGTCCTCAAAGTTGTGGTCGTGCTACTACTGCTCGGCCTGCCCATAGCGTTGGTCTTAGCCTGGGCCTTCGAGATGACGCCGGACGGCGTCAAGCTGGAGAAAGACGTCGATCGAAGTCATTCGATCGCGCCAGCGACCGGTAAAAAGCTGAACACTCTGACAATTGCCGCGCTGGTCGCCGCCGTTGTTATTCTGGGCGTTGATCGTTACATGTCGGGTGCAGATTCCGAGGCCCAGCCTGTCATTGATTCGGAGCCTGCGCAGGCAATTGCCGCAGTACCAGAGGTTGGCGACAAGTCGATCGCTGTATTGCCGTTTGTTGCGATGACGGCATCCGAAGACGACGAGTTCTTTGCCGACGGTCTGTCAGAGGAACTCCTTAATGTGCTGGCCAAGGTTGATGGACTCAAGGTGGCTGGTCGCACGTCGTCGTTTTATTACAAAGGACGCAACGAAGACCTTCGTGACATCGCTGAAGCGCTGGGGGTTGCCAATATCCTGGAAGGCAGCGTGCGTCGATCCGGTAATCAGATACGAGTCACAGCGCAGCTCATCAAGGCGGCGGATGGATTTCACCTCTGGTCAGAAACCTATGATCGGGCCGATGGCGATATTTTCGCCATCCAGGACAGCATTGCCACTGACGTGGCCGGCGCGTTGCAGGCGACGATACTCGGCGAAATTACGAAAACGGCCTCGGCCGACACGGGAAACATCGAGGCGCAAAACTATTACCTGATCGGCCAGGCCGCCATAGCCGCACGCGGGCTCAGAAATATTCGCCGTGCTCGTGACCTGTTTGCCAAGGCATCCGGGCTGGACAAGAAGAACCCGAAATATTTCGCCGGCTATGCAACTGCGGTCGCGCTGCAATTCTGGAACTACAGGGATATCACGCCGGACGAGGCGATTTACGAAGCGAGTACAGCGATCAATGTTGCCCTGTCCATCGAGGAGCCGACCGCGGACACGCTGGCGGTCGCGGCACTGGTCGAGGAGTTGCGCGCTGCGACGGCGAGCGATCCGGCCGCGAAAGGCAGGGCGCTGGACCTGTACAAAAAAGCACTCGAAATTGAGCCGAACAACATTCTCGCGTTGCAATGGCTCGCATCCATTTACCTGGACATCGGGAATGGCGCACTGGCGCGCGAGAATTTCGAGAAGGTGGTCGAACTTGATCCACTCAACATACTGTCACTGACCGGTCTGGCCAACGCCTATCTCTTTCTTGGCGAACATGAACAGAGTCGCCTTCATCTGTACAAGATGCAGGCATTGTTTCCGGATCTCAGCATCACCTATCGTTATCTTTCGAGCCTGGAATACATGGTTGGTCGACTGGACAGGTCTACCCTATGGGGTATGAAAGCCGTCGAACGCGATCCAAACCCGCTGGAGATCTATTACCTTGCAGTTTCCTACAAAGCTTTTGGCTGGGCGGATGAGGCCCTCGAAGCTGCGGAGCAATTTAAAGCCATTAATGACGGCGCCGACATATCCCGACTGGTGCAGGCCTGGCTGGACAACGACTTTCAAAGTCTCGCTGTCGAGTCCTCACAAGTCTTCGCAGAAACCGGGGAGTCTGGCTTCGCGTCACTGGCAGCCTGGTCCAATTCCAAGGCGGGGAATTATCGAAGCGCCATTAGTACTCTTGAGCGCCAGTACCCGTCTTTGCGGGGCGAGGTTCTCGACTACCTCGCTACCGAGGATATGATGGATGCGGTATTGCTGGCGTATTGCTACAGGAAAGTAGGTAATGGGGCTGCGTCGGCTCGCGTCAGTGGCATGCTGCTTGCTTCGGATTTGCTTAGCCAGGAAAAGGTTGCCAACCTGCCCATTCGCCGAATTGTTCGTATTGGCGCGCTGGCCGTAAACGGCCAGAACGACAAGGCGCTGACAGAGCTGGGTAATCTTGATCCCGAGACCATGCCGATCGCGGTTGGCGGACTGGCACTTCCTATCGACGATCTACCCGTTTTCGAGTCCCTGTACGAAAGCGAGGTATTTCAACGGTATGCGACCCACGAGCGATACCGTCTCGCGCAGCAGGCCAGGATGCTCGCCAGCGGCGAGGCTGAAGAAGAGCTGATCGCGTCAGTAGAGGCCGCCGGGTACCAGTACGTCCGGTAGATCTCGGAAACTGCGGGGTACTCCGCAACAGGCAGAGCACCCCGCATCACCGTCGGTTTTTGGGTTAGCGCCAGCCGAACAGCTTGCCGACTTTTCCTAGCTTCAGGAACCAGGTTTCGCCCGACCAGTCTTCGACACCGTCGTTGTCCGTTACGAGATAGACCTGACCGTTCTTTGTTACGGCCACGCCTTC
>JAUHYO010000359.1 GCA_030426325.1 Gammaproteobacteria bacterium
GTATCGAAGGCTTACGCGGCGCCGGAATTGCTCGCGACTCGGCGTTTGCACTGTATGGCAATGGGTTGATTCCCGTTCTGCGCTTTGAGTTGTCTGATGCTGCATTGTTTGACGCAACGATTGCCAGATTCGAGAAGCAGGCGGAGACACCGCTTTCTGTCGGTGAGGTCGACGGCGACAAGTATAAGTTTATCGACGCAGGTGACTTGCACATCATCATTGCGACAATGGATGAGCAGGCGATCCTGACGATAGTACCCTCAACATTCAACGAGTCGCAGGTTGCGACTGCCCTGGGAGTCCAGAAGCCGAAAAACAGCCTGGCGAAGAGCAAAACGCTCAGGCGTATCAATAAGGGGTACGGTTTCTCCGACCACATGACCGGGTATTTCGATATTCAGCGCATTACTCAAATGTTCATGGGTCCTGCCAGGGATTTGGACAAGGATGTATTCGACGCGTTTGACTACGCCGAACCCGAACTCAGCGACAATTGCCGGAGCGAAATAACACAAATGGCGGGAATCGCTCCGCGCATGGTCTTCGGGTATTCGAAAGTATCGGTCGATTCCATAGAGAGTTCGATGGTTGTCGAACTGCGCAAAGATATTGCAGAGGGTCTTGCCAGTGTCCCGTCCGCTGTTCCGGGGTTGGGCCTTGATCCGGGTGGATTCATGTCGTTTGGCGTGGGTCTGAACGTTCTCGCCTTGCGCAATTTTTACGAAGCGCGTCTGGATGCCATCGAAGCCGATCCGTATAAATGTGAGATGTTCGCTGATATTCAGGCGGGCGCCGCCAAGGGGCGCGAAGCGCTGAACCAGCCGCTGCCGCCGGTCGTCTATTCGTTTCGGGGTTTTGTCGCGAATATTACGGATATCAAAGGCCTCGATATGGCCAGTCAAACCCCGCCCGAGTCGATCGATGCGAGTTTGCTGGTCGCGATTGAGAACGCTGAATCATTGGTTATGATGGCGGCCATGATGGACCCGCAAATCGCTGCAATGAACCTGGTTGCCGACGGCAAGCCGGTTAGACTGGAGCTTTCGCAATTGGCGGAGGTCGCAGACGAGGCGTTCGCCGCTCTGTCCGATGACAGCGTTGCGGTATCAATTGGCGCGGGTGCCGAGTCGAATTCAGCAAGAATGCTGGTCGCTGACAGCACCAGCCCGGCACCTTTCCTTAGCATGAGCATGGATTCGGCCCGCTACTACAACATGATGGGCGATGCGATGACTGCGGAAAAATCCGATGATGACGATCGCGATGTTTCTCCGGCAATGCGCGAGGCAATGCGGGATATAATGCGTCTATCGGGTAGCATGTATGAACGTATGACGGTCGATGTTCGATTCACGGAGCGAGGTGTCGAGATTGGCGGTCGCATGACGCTGAGTGATTGAGATGCTGTACAGACTTTTTGTTCTTGTTGTCGCGGTCCTGGTTTCCGGGGCCGCATTGTCAGGGGAGACAAACATTAATCCTGATCTGAAAGTGAACCTTGATGCCATTGTCGAGGATGGAGTTGTGCAGCCTGTGGACGGAGTCAGTGCGGCGGGACAGCCGGATCAGGCCGCCCTGGAAGTGTTCGCAAAAAGTGGCTACACAACCGTGATCGACTTGCGCGGTGCCGATGAAAATCGCGGTTTCGATGAGTCGTCGGTGGTTGAGTCATTGGGCATGAAATACGTGCTATTTCCGATTACCGGGCTTGAAGCCATTAGCTATCAGAACGCCGCACAGCTGGATGAGCTGATTGCGGCGTCCGACGGTCCAGTGCTGGTGCATTGCGGCAGCTCGAACCGCGTTGGCGCTTTGTTCGCACTCAGCAAGCGCATGAAGGGTGCCGATGCAGATGAAGCAATGTCCTATGGCGTCGAAGCCGGGCTGACCAGCCTGGCAGTTCCCGTGCAGGGTTTGCTCAACCAGGAATAGTGCGCAACACAGAAAAGGGCCAGGATCCTATGCGGGTCCTGGCCCTGTTGCGTTTGGTGGAGGTGGTGGGAATCGAACCCACGTCCGCAAGCCCTACGCTACGAGCTCTACATGCTTATTCCGTCATTAATCTCACTGCAAGCTACCCGACGGGCAGGGAAAACTCACAGCCAGCTCAGTAATTGTTTAACAGATCAGACCCTGAACACGCCCTCACTGCGGTTCTGTGTAGGTGACTCCTGTGATCCGGACGCACAGACACGTACCGGGCAGAAGGCTTCAAACTGGTTTTTAAGCAGCTAAAGCGTAGTTGTCGTCGTTGGCAACTATAAGTTTTACAGTTGGATTTACGAGGTACTCTGTCCCTCGGCATGCACTCGGAGTTTCGCGACCCACGTCGAAGCCATGTCACCCCCGTGTTCGACTAGTGTAGGGGGCAATTGCCGAAATACAAGGAAACTATTCCTTAATTAATCCGTCGCGCCTGTCCCGCCCCTCATTTTTTCAGGATTCGGGCTTTCTGACGCTGCCAGTCCTGATCTTTCTTGTCCGCTCGCTTGTCGTGCTGCTTTTTGCCCTTGGCCAGGCCGAGCTCCAGTTTGGCGTTGCCTTTCGTCCAGTGCAGGTCGAGCGGAACGATTGCATAGCCTTTGCGTTCGACCGCCCCTGTCAGGCGGTCAAGTTCATGGCGGTTGAGCAGCAGCTTTCGCGACCGGGTTGGATTGGCCTTGATATGCGTTGACGTGCTGGTAAGCGGTGAAAAATGGGCGCCGACCAGCCAGGCTTCCCCTTTGCGAAGGTTGACATAAGCCTCGGTTATCTGTGCCCGGCCTTCTCTCAGGCTTTTGACCTCCCAGCCTTCAAGGGCGAGACCCGCTTCAAACTTGTGCTCAATAAAGTAGTCGTGCCGCGCCCGGCGATTCACGGCTATCAGCTTTCCAGGTGCTTTTTTTGATTTCGATTTCGTCATGATTGGTCTTTGTTGCCGTGTCGGCGGCGAGCGGATTATACGGCCTAAGCGTTGTCAGGCACCCGGATTTGTATAAGAATCGCTGGTCTTACAGCCGATTAGAGAAAAAAATAATGCTTAGTAATCAAGCCGGCGACGGAAAAAGAACCTCACTTCACGGCCACTGGTCATCGAAAATGGCCTTTGTATTGGCTGTCACCGGCTCGGCGGTCGGTCTCGGCAATATCTGGAAATTCCCCTATGTGGCGGG
>JAUHYO010000360.1 GCA_030426325.1 Gammaproteobacteria bacterium
GGCCGATTCCCAGTTCGTCAAGCTCTCCCGTGGCAGCCTGCAGCGCGCCGATTTCTATCTGCGCCGCAAAGAACCACCCAATGGCCGCGTCGATATCGAAATGCGGAATGCGGGTACGGACAGTACCGAGCAGGTCGCCTACGAAGTGGAATTAAACGGCATCGGTAACGTTGATATCGACAACATCAGCCTGATGGTCGTTCTGCCAGCCGGTGTCAGCTACGCGCCCGGAACGCTCAAGGTCAACGGCGAGTCCGTCGGGGAGCCACATACGTCCGGTCCATCCGTATCGGTAGCGATACCGCCCCAGACCGGCAACTGGAACCAGACTGTCAGCTTGGTGGCGACGATCGGTGATGATGTTGACGGTGAACTCACGACAAAGGCCGTGGCGAAATTCGATACACCGATGGCCGAGAAGCAAAGAACCCCGGTCGTTGAAACGCGTATGTCCCGTGAACCTGCCGTTGTGAAAAACGAAGGCTACGTGCTCAACCTGAAGTTCGACGTGCTGTCGGATCGCCTGTCGCCGGAAGACATCCTGCAACTCGACCGATTGATCGAGGACTGGCAGGGAGTTCGCGGCATTCAGGTGTCCGCGGTTGGTCACAGTGACAGCCAGAAAATCAGTCCGCGAAATCAGCATGTCTTTGCGAATAACTACGTGCTTTCACAAGCGCGTGCACTGGCGGCAGCAGTCTACGTCGCCGATGCCCTGAAAGTGCCGGTCGAGAGGATCCAGGTCGAAGGACGGGGGCCGGATGATCCGGTCGCCGACAATGCGACCGCTGCCGGGCGGCAAAAGAATCGTCGCGTTGAAATGGCGTTGACAGGAACGCGTCCTACTCAGCCGTCTTTCCTGGAAGTGACACAGGAATCCAGCGGAACCGAGGAGACGCCAACCGTTGGTGCGATTCCCGGTATGAAAAAGAAGATGATCAGGAAGCCGGTTGATGACAATCTCGGCATGCCATCGTCACAAAAAGAGCCGCCGATGGCCGAACTGAAACCCGGCTACGCGATGCTGCTTCCAGTTGCGGGTTACGCACCAGCCATCGCATCGACAAAAGTGTCGATCCAGCATGAGCCCGGGCAAACAGTCGAACTGACATTGAACGATGCACCCGTGAGCAAACTGAATCTCGACAGCGTGCAGGCAAACAAGGCGGGTACGATCGCGGTCACTCGTTGGGTCGGTGTCGATCTCGTTGACGGTGCCAATGAGTTGCGCGCCGTCATCTGGAACGCGGATGGCAGCAAGGCCAGGAGTATTCGAAGAACGATCCACTACACCGGCACACCGATTCGCGCCGAGTTCGCACCTGAACACTCGACACTGGTTGCCGACGGCAAGACAGTACCCGTAATTGCGGTGCGACTGTTCGACCGGTCGGGCAAAGCATCGCGCGCCGGCATGGTCGGTCGATTCCGTGTCAACGCGCCGTATCGTTCGGCCTGGGATGTTGCGAACGACCGCAAGAATGCGTTGGTCGAGATCGGCGAACGCAGCGCAAGCTACCGTGTGGATGCCGAAGGCATCGCCTACCTGGAACTGGAGCCGACCACGCAAACCGGTGAGGTTACCGTGGTGTTGCCGTTCGAAAACTACCGTGAGCAGGAACTGCGGGCCTGGCTGAAGCCCGCCCAGCGTGACTGGATCCTCGTCGGTTTCGCCGAAGGTACAGCGGGCTACAACACGCTCTCCGACAATGCGACGGCGGCGGTGGCCGCGGGTCACGAAGACGAGTACTACGATGAAGGACGTGCTGCATTTTTTGCGAAGGGCTCAATTAAAGGCGAGTACCTGCTGACAGTCGCTTTCGATTCAGCCCGCGACCGCGACCGACATCGCGAGCGTTTCGATACGGTTGTCGATCCAGATGCATACTACAGCCTATATGCCGATACTGCGGAACAACGATTCGAAGCGGCGAGTCAGCGCAAGATTTACCTGAAGCTGGAGCGCAACCAGTTCTACGCATTGTTTGGCGACTTCGATACCGGCCTTTCCGTGACCGAGCTGGCGCGCTACCAGCGAAGCTTTAATGGTTTGAAGAGCGAATACCGTGGCGAAAATTTCGGCTATTCAGCCTTTGCCGCCGAAACCGACCAGACGTTCAACCGCGACGAAATTCGTGGCGACGGCACGTCGGGACTCTACCGTTTGAGCGCATCGCCGATTATTTCAAACAGCGAAAACATTCGAATCGAAGTGCGGGATCGATTTGATTCAGGCGTGGTATTGAGCACGCAAAACCTGTCACGATTCCTCGACTACAACATCGATACGCTGGCCGGCACCCTGTATTTCAAGCGACCTGTTCCCAGCCGCGACTTCGATTTCAACCCGATCTACATCGTTGTTGAATACGAATCCGTTGCGGCATCGACTGACGATGTTGTCGCGGGTGGCCGCGCGTCGCTCAGTACGAGTAACGACTCCGTCGAAGTCGGTGTCACTCATATCAACGATGCGAGCCAGGGCGCCGAAGCGGATATGACCGGTTTGGATCTTCGCTGGCAGATCAATGAGCAAACCGTATTGAAAGCCGAGGTCGTTGAAACCAATGCGACCATTGGCGGCATCGAACAAAGCGGCTCGGCGCACAGCATCGACCTTGAGCACAACGGCGAAAAAATTGACGTGCATGCCTATCTGCGTGAAGTCGACGACGGCTTTGGACTTGGTTACCAGTCGGACGCGGATCGAGGAGTGCGTCGACTCGGCGTCGATGCGCGTGCCGAGCTGACCGAGCGTTTTTCTGTCGAAGGTGAGGCGGTCTGGCAACAAAACCTGGAGTCCGAGGCCATTCGCAATGTCGCTCGCGGACTGGTTCGCTACGAGAACGACGATTTTTCAGCTCGCCTCGGACTTTCACATGCCGAGGACAAGTTCGATGACGGCGACAAGCGTACCAGCCAGCAAGCGGAAGCCGGTATCGCGCAGAAGGTGCTGGACGACAAACTGCGGCTGCGCGTGAGTGCCAGCATGGCGCTGAACGAGGATGCCGAAAACCTCGATTATCCGACCAGTTTCATTGTTGGCGCTGACTACCGCGTAATGGATGGCGTTGACTTGGTCGCTGAATACGAAGAATCCAGTGGCCGTGACCTCGATGCGACGATGAGTCGTGTCGGGGTTCGGGCCA
>JAUHYO010000361.1 GCA_030426325.1 Gammaproteobacteria bacterium
TGGCCCCGTCGAAAACCACTTTCAGACCGGAGAAATCCACCCCGCGCTTCACGCTGGCGGTGCAAAAATCCTGGTATCGCGTTCTGGCCGTATCAATCCGCTTTGCCTTGCCGAGCGATTGCGATTCGAGCGTTATAGCGGGATTCTTGAGGTGATCTTCGATTTTCCTCTCAATCTCGTCCGTCAGCTTCGATCCGGATCGGTCAAAAAACTTGATGCCGTTATCAAAATACGGGTTGTGCGATGCGCTGATGACGACACCGAGATCGGCCTCTAACTCCTGCGTCAACCGCGCAATGCCGGGGGTCGGCAACGGCCCGATTAGCAGGACGTCCGCACCGGCGGCTACGAAGCCAGCTTCCAGTGCTGACTCGAACATGTACCCGGACAACCGCGTGTCCTTGCCGATTACCACGGTCCCGCCTGCAGGAACCAGCACCTGTGCCGCTGCGCTGGCCAACCTCATGGCGAAATCGGCCGTCATCGGATCGTTCCCGACGGTTCCGCGTACACCATCAGTACCAAAATAGTTCTTACCCATTATTTCGTTCCCAGAACAGCACTGGCAATTCTCAGTGCGTCGACTGTCTCCCTGACATCATGTGCTCGAATAATTGCCGCACCGTTCACTACTGCAATGACGGCAGCGGCAATACTTGCCGGCATACGTTCGCCGATCGCCCGCCCACTGATCTCGCCCAACGTTGACTTGCGTGACACTCCAACGAGAATCGGCAAATCAAGCCGGCGCAATTGTCGCAGATTTGCGAGCAACTCGACATTGTGACCGTGCGTCTTTCCAAAACCGAATCCAGGGTCGATACAAATAAGGTCCCTGGCGATGCCTGCATCAACACAGGCACGAACCCGGGCGCCCAAAAATTCCGCAACTTCCTGCGACACATCATCGTATTGCGGGTTTTGCTGCATAGTCCTCGGCCGACCATGCATGTGCATCAGGCAAACCGCGACCCCAAGTTGTGCCGCCGAGGCCAGGGCGTCGGCTTCCTGGAGTGCGAGTACATCGTTAATCATTGATGCGCCTGCCGAAACGGCAGCGCGCATGACGGGCGCTTTGCTGGTATCAACGGAGATGGGCACATCACTCAGGTTTCGCAGCGCCTCAATGACCGGAATGACACGATCGAGCTCTTCTGCGACCTCCACTGCATCGGCACCCGGCCGGGTCGATTCTCCGCCAACATCGATAAGCGCAGCGCCGTCGGCGATCATGCTTTCGGCCTGACGCAAGGCCAGGTCAACCCTGTCGAAACGCCCGCCGTCCGAGAAAGAGTCCGGAGTGACATTGAGGATGCCCATCACCGACGGATTCGGGATGCGGACCGGTCCCAGCTTGAGCAAGAGCGGTCAGGCCTTAATGTTCGCGGGCCGGCCCACCAATGCCACCGGCTGCATCGCCGGCTTCCGCTGTTGCAGAACCGTCGCTCGGGCCTTTCGGGTCCGGCAGGTCAATCCAGTCTTTCGGTTCCCGCGGCTCGCGGCCTGCCATGATGTCGTCCACCTGCTCTTTGTCGATGGTTTCATACCGCATCAGCGCTTTCGCCATGACATGCAACTTGTCGAAGTTATCCTTCAGGATTTTGCTCGCACGCTGGTAATTAGTATCAATGATTTTTCGCACTTCTTCATCAATCGTGTGCGCCGTGTCGTCAGAAACCTGCTTATGCTGCGTGACTGAACGACCGAGGAAAACCTCGCCATCGTCTTCGCTGTAGGTCAATGGCCCAAGCCGGTCCGACAAGCCCCACTTCGTCACCATATTGCGAGCAATCTCGGTGGCGCGCTCGATGTCGTTCGACGCACCGGTTGTGACGCCATCCGGGCCGTTGATCATTTCTTCCGCGATGCGTCCACCGAACAGCGTCGAAATATGGCTCTCGAGGCGTTGCTTCGAGGTGCTGTAGCGATCTTCTTCAGGCAAATACATCGTGACGCCCAGTGCGCGACCGCGCGGAATGATTGTCACTTTGTAGACAGGGTCGTGCTCGGGCATCAGGTAACCAACGATTGCATGGCCCGCTTCGTGATACGCCGTATTGAGTTTTTCTTCCTCGCTCATGACCATGGAACGGCGCTCCGTTCCCATCATGATCTTGTCTTTTGCCAGCTCGAACTGCTTCATGCTGACAACCCGCTTGTTCTCGCGCGCCGCGAACAAAGCAGCTTCATTGACAAGGTTCGCAAGATCCGCACCCGAGAATCCCGGCGTGCCTCGAGCGATGATGCTCGGGACAACATCGTCATCAAGAGGCACTTTGCGCATGTGTACCTTGAGAATCAGTTCACGCCCTCGAATATCGGGCAGCGGAACCACGACTTGTCGATCGAATCGGCCCGGACGCAGCAGCGCCGGATCCAGTACGTCCGGACGGTTGGTTGCAGCGATGACTATGATGCCCTCGCTGCCTTCGAAACCGTCCATTTCGACCAGCATCTGGTTCAGTGTCTGCTCGCGTTCATCGTGACCACCGCCGAGTCCGGCGCCGCGATGTCGGCCCACGGCATCGAGCTCATCAATGAAGATGATGCACGGCGCCTGTTTCTTCGCCTGGTCAAACATGTCACGCACACGTGACGCTCCCACACCGACAAACATTTCGACGAAATCGGAGCCCGATATCGTGAAAAACGGGACTTTCGCCTCGCCTGCAATCGCCCGTGCCAGCAAGGTCTTACCGGTGCCCGGCGGTCCAACCATGAGAACGCCTTTCGGGATCTTGCCACCCAGGCGCTGGAACTTACTCGGGTCCTTGAGGAACTCGACGACTTCCTCGACCTCTTCCTTGGCTTCTTCGACACCCGCGACATCCGCAAAAGTGACACCGACCTGGTCTTCACCCAGCAATCGCGCCTTGCTCTTGCCGAAGGACATGGCGCCACGGCCTCCACCCCCGCCCTGCATCTGGCGCATGAAGTAAATCCAAACACCGATGAGCAACAGGATCGGGAAAGAATTGATCAACAGCGTGCCGATAAGGCTTTGCGATTTCGGATCCGCGCCGGTGAACTTGACGTTGTTCTCATCAAGCAGGCCGATCAGCGTGTTGTTATCTGTTTCCGGGCTTATCGTATAGAACTGCAAAGGCTCGGAGCGCCCATAGCGAATCTGGTCTTCGTCAATAACA
>JAUHYO010000031.1 GCA_030426325.1 Gammaproteobacteria bacterium
GCTTCGCATCATCGTCGAACGCGAGATGGAGATCGAGGCGTTCAACGCGCAGGAATACTGGACCGTGAAGGCGGTTCTCGCGACCCCGCGTGGCCAGAGCTATGAAGCGCGGCTGACCGTTCTGGGCGGCAAGAAGCTCGACAAGTTCGACATCCCGAACGAGACCGCTGCGGAGATGGCGGTGAGCGCGATCCAGTCGCGCGATCTGAACTGGTCCGTCATCATGACGGAGAATCAGCTATCGTCGCGGAAAACGCTGTTTGCCTTTGGTTCCCGCGAAAACGATGGATACGGTAAGAGTGTACGGTGGCGGCAAAGCCGACGCGTTACCAAACCGAGCGACCTGGAGGTACCTGTCAATAAATCTGGGCACTACTTTTTCTTTTTCGCCAATGTCGTCGATGTTCCGGTCGGCCGTTCAGCTTCGGCTGCGTCATAGCGCGACACACGGATGAAGATTGCCACCCAGTTACGATTACTTGCACCGAGCATCGTTCTCGTGACAGCGGTATTGGTCGGTATTGTCATCGTGTGGGCTTATATTACGCTTGTTGACGAAGAACGCTTGCGTGGCCTGGCTTCGCGTGCCGATGCGGACGCCGGCCGCGTTTCCCTGGCGCTGCAGCAAATTCAGGATGATATTCGATTCCTCGCGGATCTTCCGAAGATCGCGGAGTTTATTGACGCGAGCCGCAGAAACATACCGGTTGCCCGCGCGCTCGCTGAGCGGCAGACAGGCGATATATTCGTGTCACTGCTGCGGAATCGTTCCCACTACGTTCAGGTGCGTTTGATTGGCGCGGAGGGCGAAGGTCGAGAGCTCATTCGCGCAGACAGATCGGGTGGTGTGATTACGCGAATTACTGACGACAAATTGCAGAGCAAGGGGCACAGAGACTATGTGCACGACACACTGAAGCTTCCACGCGACGAAATCTATGTATCTGACATTACATTGAACCGGGAACACAATGTGATTGAAGTACCGCACCGTCCCGTACTTCGCATCGCAGCGCCGCTGTACGACAATAGTGGCGAAACATTCGGTCTTGTCATCATCAACCTGAATTTCATGTCGCTGGTACGCACGTTGCTGGTAATCGATGACAGCGATTTCGATTATTTTATTGCCAACGTCAACGGCGATTACCTCCTGCATCCGGATTCCGAAAAGGAGTTCGGCTTCGAATTTGGATTGCAGAGCGCTTTGCAACTCGAATACCCGGAAACGTCGGGTTTGATCGCTCCGGGCGATATTGATTCAATCTCCACGTCGTTCGTCACATCGATCGGGAATGCACGCAGCCTGATGTATGCGCGCCGCTTGTACCCGTTTTACGACGACCCGTCCCGGTTTCTGGTGATGGCGCTGGCTGCTCCATCGGACACTATTGCGGCTCCGTCGCAACTTGTTGTGACACGCGTTCTCCTCGCTGCTGCTGTACTGCTGGTAATTGCCAGCGTGCTCGCATTCGTTTTTGCGTCTCGCCTGACGCGGCCGCTGAAATTACTGACCAAATCCGCGGAGCAGGTCACCCACAAGCAGGACGCGAGTTTTCCTTACAAAGATCGGAATGATGAATTTGGTACGCTAAGCCGTGCATTGGAACACATGATTATATCTTTGCGAGAAAACGAGAGTTCACTACGAGAGTCCATTAGCGATCTCGAGTTTTTTTCCAAAATCGTATCCCATGACCTGACGGAACCTGCGCGTCGCGTCGCCGCGCTCGCAAATCTCGTGCAGATGGAGGACGCTGAGCGTCTCTCAGTCGATAGCCGGGATAGTCTGGGTCGCATGAGAGCAGAAAGCTTGAAAATGATTCACCAGCTCACAGACATGCGAGCCTTCGCCCGGCTTGGTAGCAGCGATACGCTTCGTAAAGAGACGGACATAAAAGCTTGCATCGAACAAGTCCTGGCCGCTCACGCCGACGAGATCGATCGCCGCAAAATAGTGGTCCGCATAGACTCGATGCCAATTGTTTCGGTTTACCGCAACCTGATCGAAATGCTGTTTCAGAATTTAGTTGCGAATGCACTGCAGCACGCCCGGGACGAGAGTTTCGAGCTGACGTTTGCGTGCACGCAACGTGATGGTCAGTCTGTATTTTCCGTCATGAATAGCGGGTCGGATAGCTCGCTGGACGCAAACCAATTGTTTGATGCGTTCTATACGGGATCGACAGATTCGAACCGCGCGGGTCTCGGGTTGTCCATTTGCCGCCGCATTGTCGAACGGCACTCCGGCCAGATCTGGGCTGAGATAGAGGCCGACTGTGTTGCCATAAACTTTTCTTTGACCGGAGAAACCAATTGATTGAAGCACCAAAAATTGTCGGCGATGGCCCGATCGTCATGGTTGATGATAGCGAGAGTGACGCGTATCTGGCCCGCAAATGTTACGAGAAGTCGTCGCTTACCAACGAATTCGTCTGGCTACAAGATGGTGAGGAACTCATCGAGCTGCTTGACGGTGTGAAAGCCGGTCACTCGCCTATGCCGGCGCTGGTATTGCTTGATATCAACATGCCGCATATCAACGGGTTCGAATTGTTGGCCAAAATCCGATCGGTGCCGGAGTTCGAAGTAATACCGATAATCACAATGCTGACCAATTCAAATGACCCTGCCGACATCCAGAAATCGAAGGACCTCGGCGCAGATGGCTATTACACCAAGCCGTCTGAGATAAGCGATTTCGTGAATTTCTACAACTCGCTATCGGATTAGCTCGGCACGACGGGAACTGGCGCAGTGTTTGCGATGAATTCGTCGTGGCGGACCACTTGTAATTTTCGCGTCAAACGGCACGGTATGAATACCGCTCTAAATGGTTAACAATATCGGCTTGATTTGCAAATAGAATACGGTCAGCATTTTGCCATGCATTGCCCTTCGCGAATTTCGATCGCACCCATGATGGATTGGACTGACCGGCACTGCCGATACTTTTTACGGCTCTTGAGCCCGTCAGTCTTTCTCTACACAGAAATGGTCACGGCCGCAGCGATTCACCACGGCGATTCGGACCGCTTTCTTCGCTTTGATCAATCCGAACACCCGATCGCTTTGCAGCTGGGTGGGAGTGATCCGGTATTGATGGCGAATGCCACGCGCCGGGCGGGCGAGTACGGCTACGATGAAATTAACATTAATGTGGGTTGCCCGAGCGACAAAGTACAAAGCGGGCAGTTCGGCGCCTGCCTGATGGCTCGTCCGGACATCGTTGCTGGTTGCTACAGGGCGATGGTAACCGAAACCGATGTACCGGTGACTGTTAAGACGCGTATTGGAATCGATGATCAGGACAGCTATGAATTCCTGCTTGCTTTCGTCGAGCGGCTGGTCGAGGCAGGCTGTCAGAAGTTTATCGTGCATGCCCGCATCGCGATTCTCGACGGCCTGAGCCCGAAAGAAAATCGTACGGTGCCGCCCCTGAATTATGATCGTGTTTACCGCCTGAAACAGGAATTCCCCGAACTCGACATTGTCATCAACGGCGGACTCAGTAGTATTGAGGATATTGAAAGTGCCCTTCTGCACGTGGACGGGGCGATGGTTGGCCGGCAGGCTTACCAGCAGCCTTATTTCCTCGCCGAGCTGGAGCATCACCTGGATCCCGACGCGGTGTTGCCGGAGCGACGCGAAATTGTCGAGAGAATGCTGCCCTATATCGACACAAATATTGCCGCTGGCGTGCCATTGAATCGCGTAACCCGGCACATGCTGGGGCTTTTCGCGGGCCAGCCGGGCGCGCGGGCGTGGCGCCGCACCATCAGCGAGCAGGCCCACCGCGACGGTGCGGGCAGTGAAGTCCTGATCAAGGCACTAAATGCTATGCCAATCGCCGCCTAGACCGCTACAATGCACGCCCGCTTGATTGAATAATGAAATAACAGGAACTTAATTCCGGCATGAGTGTGAAGACCGCAAACAAGAAACCAACAATGGCCGAACAGGCTGACATTCACGAGCTCTACGAGCTGTCTGTACAGAATGTCGAGAATGAAATTGAATTTCTGCAAACAACCTTCAAGACGCTGACAGGGCGTACGGCCTATCTGTATCGTGAAGATTTCTGCGGCACTGCGAGCGCTGCCTGCCAATGGGTCCGGCAAGGCAGGGAATTCCAGGCCATCGGCGTGGATATTGAGCCGTCTGTGCTGGAATGGGGTCGTCGCAACCGGATCTCCAGGCTCGATACAGAGGATCAGGCGCGCGTCAGCCTGATTGAATCGGATGTCATGACGGTGGAAACGCCGAAAGTTGACCTGCTATCTGCGTTTAATTTCAGTTATTTCATATTCAATACGCGGGAATCCCTGCTCGCGTATTTCAAGCGCTCTTACGAGGCCATCAAAGACGACGGTATATTCTTTTGCGACATGTTCGGAGGCCCGGAGGCACAGGAAGAGACCCGGGAAAAGACCAAGCACAAGAAGCATGGTTTTACCTATATTTGGCACCAGGCCGAGTTTCACCCGGTTACGCACTACATTCGCTGCCACATCCACTTCAAGTTCAAGGACGGTTCGAAGCTGAAGAACGCCTTCACCTATGAATGGCGCCTCTGGACGGCGCCTGAGCTCCGCGAGCTGCTGCTGGAAGCCGGATTCAAGAAAGCGACCGTGTACTGGGAGGGCGAGGACGAAGACGGTGACGGCAATGGCGAATTTACGCCGGACGAAAAAGGTGAAGCTGATTTGGCGTGGATCGCGTACATCGTCGCCGAAAAATAGTAGTATTATTAGTCGCTTGGGGCATTAAGTTTTGGGCCGAGTTATGGCAAAGGATCTCGAAGTAGCAATTGTGTTTGCTGACGTTGTCGGCAGTACGCAGCTGTACGAAAAGTTCGGCGATACCAAGGCCAGCGAAACCGTGGCGTCCTGCCTCGATATCATGAAAGACGCGACTTACCAGTTTAACGGCACCGTTATCAAGACGATTGGCGATGAAGTCATGTCGACGTTTGAATCAGTCGACGATGCGATGGGTGCTGCGGTCATGATGCAGACCCGTATATCGGAAGCGGGCAAGAAAGAATCGGGAATCCCGGTGTCAATTCGCATTGGTTGTCACTACGGGCCGGTCGTGCAGGAGCAGAACGATATTTTCGGCGCCGCCGTGCACACGGCGAATCGCATGACATCGCAGGCGAAAGCCAAGCAAATAGTGGTCTCCGGCCACACTGTCGAACAAATGAGCCCGGAATTGCGGAACCAGTCGCGGCAAATCGACGTTGCGACCGTGCGCGGGCGGCTGGACGAAGTCGCATTGTTTGAGCTTGTCTGGCAGCCGGAAGAAGCAACCAGCATGTTGCCCACCATTGAATGGGAATCCAAGGGCCGGCGCGTTTCGAAGTTGTTGCTGAATTTTCGCGATTCGACCGTCGAAGTGTCCGATCAGCGAAAAAGCGTCAATTTAGGCCGCGCGGACGACAACGATGTTGTCGTAAAAGGAAATTTGATATCTCGTATCCATGCCAAAATCGAGATGCGGCGCGGCAAGTTCGTACTGGTGGATCAGAGTACCAACGGGACGTTCCTGCAAAATGTCCAGGGGCATGAAGTGCTGGTGCGACGTGACTCGACCGAACTGGATGATGAAGGCACGATTGGATTGGGTCGTGCCGAGGGGCCTGGGTCGCCTTTGGCGATTTATTACAAGACGATTGAGTAGGGTTTGGGCATCGCTGGCAGAGGCGGGGAAGCCTTCAACCAGCGCAGGCAAAATCCGGGATTCCTTGTCACCGCTTCGCTTCGAGGCGCGGTGACAAGGAATCCCGGATTTTGCTTTTGGGGCCGGTGGTGATGCCGCCTGTGTGGTTCTAGTTTAGGGCGGCGGCGATGGCTTTTTGCTGTTTTCTCAGTGCTTCGGGCAGGCGGTCGCCGTAGCTTTCCAGGTACTCGCCGATTGACGCCATTTCGGCGCGCCACTGGCCACGATCAATCGATGTCAGGGCGGTCAATGCCTCGGCGCTAATGTTGAGATCGGTGGTATTGATGTCAGCCGGGTTCGGCAGGTATCCGATCGGCGTTTCAACGGCGTCCACGCGATTTTCGCAGCGGTCAATAATCCATTCCAGGACCCGCAGGTTATCGCCGAAGCCCGGCCAAAGGAACTTGCCCTCAGGCGTCTGCCGGAACCAGTTGACGTGAAAGATTTTTGGCAGCTTGTTGCCACGATCGGCAAACGACAGCCAGTGCGACCAGTAATCGGCAAAGTTGTAACCGCAGAAGGGCTTCATCGCCATCGGGTCACGCCGGACGATGCCGACTTCCCCGACATTGGCCGCTGTGGTTTCCGATGCAACGCCGGCACCAACCAGTACGCCATGTTCCCAACTCTTCGCTTCGTAGACCAGGGGCGCAAGTTCCTTGCGTCGTCCGCCAAACACGATTGCCGAAATCGGCACGCCCTCAGGCGCGTCGGCGAGTGATGAGTAACTCGGGTTATTCTGCGCGGCAACGGTGAATCGCGAATTTGCTTGCGCGGCCTTGCCGTTCGCCGGGTCGTATTTGCGGCCCTGCCAGTCGATCGCGGGTTCCCCGTCCGTCTTGCCTTCCCACCAGGGCTCATTGTCTGCTGTGACGGCGACGTTGGTAAAGATCGTATCGTGCTTGATCATGTCCGCCGCATTCTTGTTGGTTTGTTCGTTCGTACCCGGTACGACGCCGAAATAGCCAGACTCAGGGTTGATCGCGCGCAACAAACCGTCGTCGTCGAGGTGCAGCCAGGCGATATCGTCGCCCAGCGTCCAGACTTTCCAGCCCGGCAGCGAGTCGGGTGGAATCAACATGGCCAGATTGGTTTTACCGCAGGCGGACGGAAATGCGCAGGCAATGTAATGCGTTTCGCCCTCGGGACTTTCGAGGCCGACGATGAGCATGTGTTCGGCCAGCCAGCCTTCCTGGCGGGCCTGAAAGCTGGCGATACGCAGCGCGTGACACTTCTTGCCGAGCAGTGCATTGCCGCCATAGCCGGACCCGATGCTCTTGATGCTCAGCTCATCCGGGAAATGCATGATAAATCGCCGATCCGGGCTCAGGTCACCGGTCGAATGCAATCCCTTGACAAAAGTTCCATCTTTTTCAATGCGTTGCAGGGCATTCTTACCCATTCTTGTCATCAGTTTCATGTTCACGACGACGTACGGGCTGTCGGTGATTTCGACGCCACAACGAGAATAGGGCGAGTCAACCGGTCCCATGCAGTAGGGGATCACGTACATCGTACGTCCTTTCATGCAACCGGCGAACAAGGCATCCATCTTGGCGTGACCTTCCGACGGCGTCATCCAATTATTGTTCGGACCGGCGTCTTCCGGGTTGTCGGTGCAGACAAAGGTGAGGTGCTCGACGCGTGCAACGTCAGTGGGATCTGAGCGGTGCAAATAGCAATTGGGGTATTTTTCCTGGTTCAGTTTCGACATCGAGCCATCGGCCAGCATCTGGTCGATCATTTGCTGATATTCGGCGTCGCTACCGTCACACCAGTGAATCGCATCGGGGAGAGTATGGCCGGCAACCTGGTCAACCCAGGCCTGCAGCGTGGAAAGCTTCGTCATTGAATTTTCTCGTTCGCGGATGGTTGAGGGGGAGAGGTTTCCCCTGAAACAGGTCGGGCATTATAACCGCCTGAGGTCAAAATGCAGCCCCAATCCGGCGCACGCGAAGGAGATAATTTCGGTGTTGCGTAAGGCTAGTTACAGAATCGAGGTGCGCCGTTGCTCATTTCGGCTTCGAAGCTGCGAATCGTGTCGAACTCGCGATGCATCTCTTGTCTGGCGCTGTCAAAACGGAATCGCCATTCGACGACATCGACGCGGTCGCATTGATCGCTTCCCTGGTTGACGACCAGGGCCAGCAACAGGGTGTGCGTTGGGCCGGCTGTTTCCTGGCTGCCGTAGCTTGCAATGACTGCTTTTCGTGAGACGTTGAAATAGCGGAATTGCCACAAGTATTCAACGAACTCCCGCAACGAATCGTTGTTCATTGGTTCTGCCATCAGGCGTCCCGAATAGCCGTCCAGCAGATTGCGATCCACACCCGTGCGGTCCGCATAATCGCATTTGAAAACGCGGGCGTAGCCAGGCGATGTTGGGTCGCTGATATTGCCAACATCCTGCGTGTAGTCGAGTTCCCGGACGAACTCAAAATAGCGATCGTTTTCGATTGACGTGACATAGTAGCCATTCACCGCCCGCGAATCGTTATCTTCCTGTTCCCAGGCCTGTGCAATCACCAGGTCGTTGGTGCAGCGCTCGTAGGAATTGGACTCGTCGAGCACATGGTGCAGGGTGAAGCTTCGCGTGGTGGTTTCGACGCGCTCATCAACGAAGAAGCCCGGAGGCACGTCGTAATCAGGGTCGTAGGCCTTGCTGAGGATTGCCGTGTTGTCCGGAACACTTGTGACAACAGCCGATTGCGTCGTCGGCGGTGCTGCTTCCTCGGTCGCGGCACCCGAGCCGCCGCAGGCCGCTGCGATAGCAAGTACTGGAAATAATGAGAAGAGGGAGAGTTTCATCGATTCCGTCCGAATCTGTCCCGCGGGTACTGCGCAGTCCTTGCGCTATCCGGTTGATGCTGTCGGGACAGGCTCTCGCCTTATGCGGCGACTCCGTTCTTTCGCCAGATGGACAGTTCGTCCGGTGCCTGGACGCCCATTTTCACGCGATTGTTGTTCGACGAGAAAATAGTGATTTCGATCGGCCCACTCTTGAACAGGTCAGCGAGGGTGGTGGAGGGGTCAATGCCTTCACCTGGCCTGATGACAATGGATTCTGCGTCGCGTCGGCTCACAATTAACATTGCTGGTATTCCTTAAAGATCACGATTTAAATCAGGCTTCGGCAAGAGATCGATGGCCGAAACCACCGGTTTCCCCGCCATGTCGGCCGTAGGTGTTGGCGCCCGGCGTAACGCCCCGGAGCACCGAAAGACTGGATTCAAACTGCTGCTGACGAACGCGGATAATCGCGCCGTTAGTCATATTGAGCGCACTGCTTTCGGCGGCGACGACCATCAGGTGTTGCCAGCGATTCTCGATGAGGTCGTTGTCATCGCACCACGCAATCAGCTCGGACATCTGATTCGGGCCCGCGGCAAAGCCGCACTTGGCGCAGAAATCGATGCGTTCACGATCGAGGCGCTGCAGATTGCTGACACAAGCGCTCTTGTTCTCAACTGCGCGGTCGATGGCCTCGAGATCCTGTGATTCGAGCGCCCGGCGTTCTTCTTCAAGCGCCTCCTTCAATCCCATCGCTTCGAAGACCGTGTCGTTCAAGAGATCAACGAGACGGGTTCGCGCTTCGGTGGGCGCAAGGAATGCCATCATTATTCGCCGATTGATCGATCAAGGCGGATCATTGCGTCGGCAATGGCATCCGAGTCGATTTCGTAGTCGCCGCTTTCGATGGCAGTGCGGATTTCTGCGACACGCTCGGCATTGACTGCCGGCAGAGTCTCAAGTGTCTTGTCCAATCGTGCGAGAAGCTTGGCGCTGCTCGTCAGATTGACAGTGTCACTGGAAGGAACGGGGCGGCTGGCCGACTGTTCCGTCCGGGCTGCACTGGGCTCAACCTTCCCGGAGGTCTTGGTCTCGTCGACCTTGTTGCCAATTTTCCCCAAAGTACCCTGATCCATTGGACCGATCCTGTTTGTCATAACGTTAAATCCTCAACGATCATTGTTGCTAAACCCCGTATCGGCCACCTTTGGCGATACTTTAGGCTCAGCGTGAAAAAATTCTGTGCTGTTTGAAACCAGTATTTCGACCTGCTCGCGGGAGCGCACGATGCCCTCGACGACGCGCCCGGACTTGATGTTCTGGACGCGGATACGCTGATCGACAGCGCCATCCATCAATGCCGTCCCGAGCATCGTGATGCTGAATCCACCGGTATTGACCGTCAGCGTTACGCTCTGGCCGCGTTTGATGGCGATATCGGCGGCAAACATGCCCGGCTTCAAGGTCTTTCCGGCGATCAGCTGGGTCTTTAGCCGTTGGCCAATGACTTGCCTGGGATCGCTCAGGTAGCCGCCCCGAATTCTCGACACGTCGCGTTTTTCCAGCGTGATGTCGTCCTCGGTCAGGACCTGGCCTTTGATCAGGGTCTGACGGGCAACCAGAACGGCTGCCGTAACGACAACATCAACCGGTACATACACTTTCCAGGGTTTCTGGCCGGAACAACGGACCCCGACGATGGTGCGCGCTGCAATCTCGGTGCCGCTTCGCAAGAAACCCTGCAACGGCGTGCCGCAATAGGGCAGGCGATGGCGGGCGTCGGGCGGGTTCGCCCTGACTTCGGTGTCGCCCGCATAGATGCCGGTACGACTCTCGAGAAAAGCTTCCGCCGCCCTGGCGATTTGTTCAACTGGCTGCCATTGCGGCTGTGCCGCCTCGGT
Organism: Gammaproteobacteria bacterium; assembly: GCA_030426325.1. GTDB lineage: Bacteria > Pseudomonadota > Gammaproteobacteria > Steroidobacterales > Woeseiaceae > UBA1847. Next base: position 10,413 of record JAUHYO010000031.1, read on the forward strand.
AAGTGCGGGTAATAACAGGGATAATCCGCACAGCATCGCCGAGGCGACGGCGCACGGCCATCGACTGACGAAGAAACGTCGTCGAATTGGCGTTGCCGTCAATTTCCCGACGTAAACCCCGTGCTGTGACAGTGTCCTGGTCCCCATGAGTCCGGTGTTCTCCTTCCGATAAAGCCTGCAGCTGCAATGGTTTTGGCGCAGCGGTGAAAAAATTTGCCGCAAAGCGTCAGCGGCAACTGCAATAGACGATGCAATTGCCATGCCAGCACGGGGAAGGCCTGTTTCTAAAGGGGTTTGGGCCATGCCAACGGGGCTGCAAATCATTGCCGGAAGTGCGGCAATCGATTGCCACACGGCGATACGCAGGGGCCAATGTAAGGCTATCGGCAATCGGGACGAATCCTTTAGCGATCCTTGCTGCAGGCCGAAAGCCCGGTATTGGCACAGGCTTTGCATAGACCTAAGCAACAGATTCGCAAATAAGGCAAAGCAGGTTTCGAGCCATGGATATACCCGCGTTCTCACAACACGAGCAGGCATTGAAGTTTCGAGCACTTCGAAACGAGGTGCTGTCGTCAAACATCGCCAATGCAGACACGCCCAACTACAAGGCACGTGACGTAAGTTTTGGTGACGCTTTAAAAAGCGCGCGGCACGAATCACTGGGCATGACGCAAACCAGCAAGCTGCATAAACAGGCCTGGGGCCAGACGACGGACGGCGCCAAAACGATGTATCGCGTTCCACACCAGCCAACGCTGGATGGCAATACGGTCGAAATGGACGTGGAGCAGGCGGCGTTTGCTGAGAACGCACTGCAGTACCGCGCGAGCCTGGCTTTTCTCGACGGCAAGATTCGCACACTGCGATTTGCGCTGAAAGGAGGTGACTGATGTCGCTATTTAAAGTTTTTGATGTTGCCGGCAGTGCGATGAACGCGCAGTCGGTACGTATGAATGTTACGGCGAGCAATCTCGCCAATGCCGGCAGCGTCAGCGGTGATCCCGACAAGGTTTACCGCGCGAGACAGCCGGTGTTCTCCAGTTTCAGTGAATCACTGGCAAATCAGACCGGCGTCGCCGGCGTGCGCCTTGACGGTGTTCTGGAAAGCACGGCGCCACTGCAAAAAATCTATATGCCCGACAACCCCGAGGCCGATGCCGACGGCAACGTGTACGCGACGAACGTAAATACGGTGGAAGAGATGGTCAACATGATCTCGGCCTCGCGTTCTTACAAAAACAACGTCGAAATGATCAACACGACGAAAGACCTGCTGCTGCAGACCCTGTCACTTGGACGATAAGAAAGACGAGACGAACTTATGCCTAGCATTTCACCCATTAGCGACTTCCAGACTTTTGCGCCCGTGCCCCAGCAGGCCGAACGCGACAACCTGGGACAGTCCGATTTTCTGACCCTGATGATTACGCAATTCAAGAATCAGGATCCGTTTGAGCCAATGGACAACGGCGAATTCCTGGGGCAGCTCGCGCAATTCAGCACTGTCAACGGAATCGAGTCGCTGAACGATTCGTTTACTGGTCTGTCCGGCTCAATGCAGGACAACCAGGCATTGCAGGCGGCGGGTCTGGTCGGTCATTCGGTTCTGGCAGTTACTGACATCGGACACCTTCGCGACAGCGGACCTTTGAAGGGCGCCATCGAACTGGAGTCGAGCGCGTCCAATGTCCAGATCGATATTACCGATGAGTCCGGTGCGCTGGTTCAGCGCCTGAATCTCGGCCAGCAGCCACCGGGAATGGTGAATTTCAGCTGGGATGGTGTTGACGCGAAAGGCGACAGGGCAGCGACCGGGCATTACCAGGTCAGCGCCCGGGTCGTTCGTGGAACAAACATTGAAAGTGCGGCGACCGTCATCGAAGCCGAGATTAAAAGCGTAACGCTGGGCCAGTTTGGCGGCGGTATGTCACTCAACCTGGAAGGCGGGCAGAGCATGCCGCTGGGCCAGGTCTACCAAATTATTGGATAACAACAGAATTTAGCCAGGAGTAAACACATGCCATTTGCAATCGCACTCAGCGGCCTCAACGCCGCATCAGCCGACCTCGGCGTTACCGCGAATAATGTCGCGAACGTCAATACCACCGGTTTCAAAATGTCGCGCGCCCAATTTTCCGAAGTTTTCGCCGTCGGCACGCAGAGCGTCAGTTCCAGCGCGTCCGGAAGTGGCGTACGTCTCTCGGCAATCGCGCAGCAATTCACACAGGGCAACATCGACTTTACCGACAATGCACTCGATCTGGCGATTGGTGGCGAGGGCTTTTTTGTCATTAGTGACAACGGTGCCCGCAGCTACACGCGATCCGGCGCATTCGGGGTCGACAACCAGGGCAACGTCGTCAATGCGCAGGGCGCGCGCCTTCAGGCCTATCCGTACGCCGGCAATGGTTTGTTCAATACCGGCACCCCACAGGACCTGCAGCTTACCATTGGCGCAAACCCGCCGCAGGCGACGACGAGGGCCAGCTTCGGTATTAACCTGCCCGCGGATGCGCCGCCGCCGGCGAATCCGACCTTTGATCCAACCGATCCTGCAAGTTTCAACCATACAACCTCGGTTACGGTTTACGACACGCTGGGTGCAGCGCACACGGCGACGGTTTATTTCATCAAGGATGCCGCACCCAACACGTGGAACACTGAAATTGAAATTGACGGTAGCGCGGTTACGGGTGCGGCACCCGTGGTGTTCAATCCCGATGGCAGCCTGAATTCGCCAGCTGGCGGACTGATGCCGCTGGGCGCGTTTACACCGACGACTGGAGCGGATCCGATCAACCTGTCGCTTGATTTTGGTGCGGCAACCCAGTTCGGCGACAACTTCGGTGTAAATTCACTCTCGCAGGATGGCTTCACGACCGGCCGTCTGACCGGTGTCAGCGTTGATGCCGAGGGCGTGGTTTTCGCACGATTCACGAACGGCCAGTCAACGTCGCTCGGCAAGCTGGCGCTGGCGAATTTTGTGAACCCGCAGGGGCTGCAGCAACTGGGTGACACAACCTGGGGTGAGTCCTTCCAGTCGGGCGATGCATTGCTCGGCGAGGCCGGTACGGCATCGTTTGGCAACATCCAGTCCGGTGCACTCGAAGCGTCCAACGTCGATCTGACGGCGCAACTGGTACAGATGATTACGGCACAGCGAAACTTCCAGGCCAATGCCCAGATGATTTCAACGGCCGACACCATCACCCAGACCGTCATCAACATCCGTTAAGCGCTGGATAAAGGGACAGTCCAATGGATGAAATGATTTATCTCGCGATGACCGGCGCTCGACAGACGGAGTATGCGCAGACCATCAACAGTAATAATCTCGCCAACGTTTCCACGACCGGATTCCGGGCGGATCTGCATTCATTCACGTCTGTTCCTATTGAAGGGCCGGGGGTTGACGCTCGTATCAATGCCGTCGTCGAGTCGCACGGTACCGATCTCACGCAAGGTCCGATTAACAGCACCGGCCGTACGCTGGATGTCGCGATACGAGGCGAGGGATTTATCGCCGTGCAGGCGCCCGACGGCTCTGAAGCTTATACACGCGCCGGTGATCTTCGCGTCGAAGCCGGCGGATTGCTGATGACCGGCGCGGGGCACCTGGTGATGGGCGATGGCGGACCGGTGGCGATTCCGCCGAACAGCAGTTTGCTGATCGGCGGTGATGGCACGATTTCCATACAGCCGCTCGGCCAGGGGCCGGAAACGCTCGCCATTGTTGATCGAATAAAACTCGTCAAGCCCGGACTCGGAAACCTACAAAAAGGTGAGGATGGCCTCTTGCATACGAGAGACGGCAGTGAGGCCGACGCGGATGCGAGTGTGTCACTAATCTCCGGTTCGCTGGAGCAGAGCAACGTGAATGTTGCAAAGACGCTGGTCAACATGATCGAGCTCGCGCGGCAATACGAAATGCAAGTCAATGTAATCAAGGCGTCGGAAGAAAATGCGGATGCCGCAGCAACCATGATGCGCCTCGGCTAGACCGACGCTAAGGACAGGAGAAAACGATGAACCAGGGACTTTGGGTAGCAAAAACCGGACTGGATGCGCAACAAACGCGCATGGCGGTTGTGTCCAACAATCTGGCGAACGTGAACACGACCGGATTCAAGCAGGACCGCGCGGTGTTCGAGGATTTGCTCTACCAGAATATCCGGCAATCCGGCGGCCAGAGTTCACAGGACACCGTACTGCCATCCGGCATGAGTCTTGGTACCGGCGTCCGCGTCGTTGCAACCGAGAAATTGCATACCCAGGGCAGCGTGCTGCAAACGGGTAATGCGATGGACGTTGCGATTAACGGCCGTGGTTTTTTCCAGATATTGAAACCCGACGGCGAACTCGCTTACACACGTGACGGCACGTTCCAGTTGAATGCACAGGGCGAGATCGTGAATTCCAGCGGCTACGTTGTGCAGCCGGGCATCACCATACCTGACGGTGCACAAAGCATCACGATTGGTTCCGATGGCGTGGTTTCCGTAAAGCTGGCCGGTCAGCCGACGCCGACGCAGGTCGGATCTCTCGAAGTGACGGACTTTATCAACCCCGTCGGCCTGCAGGCGATTGGTGAAAACCTCTTTATCGAAACCGCTGCAAGTGGATCCGGTCAGCCAGGAACGCCGGGACTGAATGGCCTGGGAGTCATTAACCAGGGTGCGCTCGAGGGATCGAATGTCAATGTCGTGTCCGAGCTTGTGAACATGATCGAAACGCAGCGTGCGTACGAAATGAACTCCAAGGCGATTTCGACCAACGACCAGATGATGCAGTACATCAACAATAACCTCTAAGAGACCACTATGAAAAATTCAGCAAAGGCACTCGTCATACTGACCGCGGCATTGGTTCTGTCCGCTTGCGGTGGTCCGCGTCTGTATGAACAGGCGCCGATGCAACCCATCGTGGTTCCACAGGTATATAAGGAGCCGAATCCGGGCACGATCTACAACGCCGGTACGGACATGCGACTTTGGGAGGACCGCAAGGCGAATCGGGTCGGCGATATCCTGACGGTGGTGCTTGCCGAGCAAACGAATGCGACGAAAAACTCGCAAACGACGACAGGCAAAGCCACGGACGCGTCACTGGGCAATCCGACCGTGTTCGGCACGCCGCTGACCCACAAGGGAGTGCCATTGTTCGAGGGCGCACTGAGTGGTAGCAGCTCGTTCGACGGCAAGGGATCCAGCAGCCAGAGCAACAGTCTTGCCGGCGACATCACCGTGACCGTGGTCGATCGAATGCCGAACGGCAATCTCGTCATCAGCGGGGAAAAGTGGGTGACGCTGAACCAGGGGCAAGAGTTTATTCGCCTGTCAGGGATCATTCGTCCTGACGATATCGAGCCGGATAACTCGCTGCTGTCTACGCGAATCGCCAATGCGCAAATTACCTACAGCAGCAAGGGTGTTCTTGCTGCCGCGAATAAAATGGGGCTGATCAGTCGAGTCTTTAATTCAGTCTTCCACCCGTACTAAGGACGGACGCACTATGCAAATGAAATGGAAAACGCGAATTGCACTGAAACGGCTGGCGCTGGTCATCATGCTGGCCGGTACCTTTGTTGCCGAGCAGGCGTATGCAGATCGGGTCAAAGACCTGGCGAGCGTTGCCGGCGTACGCAACAACCAGCTGGTCGGCTACGGGCTGGTTGTCGGACTCAACGGTACCGGTGATCAGACCACCCAGGCGCCATTCACCGTACAGGGTATCGCTAACATGTTGACGCAGTTCGGCGTGACGGTACCGACCGGGACTCGCATGCAGTTGAAAAATGTCGCGGCTGTTACGATTCATGCTGAATTACCACCGTTCGCAAAGCCAGGGCAAAAGATTGACATCACGATTGCGTCGATTGGCAATGCAAAAAGCCTGCGAGGCGGCAGTCTGCTGATGGCACCGATGCGTGGTGCTGATGGCAACGTTTATGCACTGGCACAGGGTAACCTCGTCGTCGGCGGTTTCGGTGCGTCCGGAAACGACGGGTCGAGTGTGACCGTCAATATCCCCAGCGCCGGTCGGATACCCAACGGTGCGACCGTTGAGCGTGAGGTCCCAAGCGATTTCCTGACGCGCGAGTCAATTGTGCTGAACCTCAACGTGCCGGACTTCACGACGTCGAACCGACTGGCACAGCAAATCAACCA
>JAUHYO010000362.1 GCA_030426325.1 Gammaproteobacteria bacterium
CGTGGCGAAAAGGGGCCGGCGCCAATTAGTCGACGAGGTTTCGGACCCGAACAAATAACTCGAGACCCTCGCACTGCGTGCCTTCGGGCAAGGCCGGCAGGCCGAGAACCTCGATATCAGCGGCCGGAATGTCGACCAGCTGCCCGGTGTCCACATTGTAGAAATGGTGATGCGCATCGATGCAGGAGTCGTACAGGCGACGCTCAGGGTCGACCATACATTCCTTGATCAACCCACGTTTTCCAAACAAATTCAACGTGTTATAGACTGTCGCTTTCGAGACCTTGCTGCCGTTTGCGCGCAATTGCCCGATTATCTGTTCGGCTGACAGGTGCTGCGGCTTTTTCAGCAGTATCTCCGCTATTTCGACGCGTTGCGGTGTCGGCATGATGCCAAACTCATCGAGCCTGGCCGGAATATCTACGAGCGCCATGGATAATCCCCATCTTTTGTCGGCTTTCTGCCCCGATTCTAACAGAGCATTCCAAAGATACACGCCAGCAAAATGGATTCGGACACGGAGGTCCGAATGACGAATCGAAATCAAGGATTTACCCTATTTGAGCTGCTGATGACGGTACTGCTTGCCGCACTCATTCTGGGCATCGCATTGCCGAGCTTTTCAGACACCCTGGCCAGGCAGCGCCAGCGGGTAGAGATCGACGCGCTTTTTCACGCCATCCACCGGGCGCGCAAGGAATCGATTATGCGGCGCAAGGTGGTGTCCCTCTGCCCCAGCGTCGACGACCAAAACTGTAGCCTAGGCCAGGACTGGTCGTCCGGCTGGATCCTGTTCGAAAACACGGACCGGGATTCGCCGCCAATGGTCGACCCGGGCGAAGCCGTGCTGGCTCGTCACCGCGTCTCGGAGCGGATACGAATCACGGCCAACCGACGCGGATTTACCCTTCGCGCCACCTTCCTGCGTGCAACCAACGGCACGCTGGTCGTCTGCGACAAAAATGCCAAAATTGCCCCCCGCGCCCTGGTCGTGAGCTACACGGGCAGGCCACGTGTCGCAAGTCACACAACCGACCGCGAACCGTATTCCTGCGCGGATTAAGTTAAATGGAAGGCCCGATTTTCGACCGTTTATCGGCATCGCCGTGCCGCTTGTCAGCTGCTCTGACAGACGCTGAACCAGGCCACTATAGTTGGCCGCATGAAACAGAGAACCCAGACAGGCTTTACGCTATACGAACTCCTCACCACCTTGCTGGTTGTCGGCGTCGTGCTGTCTCTTAGCGTGCCAAACATGCAGGCGTTTCGATTGAATAGCAGCATGACCAGCACTGCCAATGACCTGCACTCCAGCTTTCACCTGGCACGAAGTGAGGCCTCCCGTTCCAAGACGAACATCTCGATCTGCGCCAGCGCGGATTCAACGGCCGCCGTCCCGACTTGCGGTGGCGAGCTTGAGGCCGGCTGGGTGGTATTCGAGGATCGCGATGGGGACATCGTGATTGATGCCGGCGAGCCGATCATCAAGCGCTTTGGACCGATCCAGCAGGACATCGCGATCACCACGACGGGCCCCGACGATTACTTTTCTTTTGCGTCGACCGGTATTGGCCGAACGCCGACTGCCGGGCCCTTTGCCGGAACACCGCCGCTGGACGTCGCCGTTTTATGTGACGCTCGCGGCAATATCACCGGTGCCGGTGGCCGATCGACCGCACGCGTCCTGGTCGTCACGCCGCTTGGCCGTGCAACGATTCTGTCTGAGGAAGCGCAAGTCACCTTCCACGGAGGGTGCTAGGAAATGTTATCGATGAATAAAAAACGCAACCACCGTCGTCAATTCGGCTTTTCACTGGTCGAAGTACTCATCGCACTGGTCATCATGTCAGTCGGGATGCTGGGTATCGCAGGCTTGTATGTTCAAAGCATGCAGGCAGGCCGCACGTCGATGTTCCGCCATCACGCCGTGACGCTGGCTGGCGACGTTGCTGATCGCATTCGTGCAAATCCGACAGCCGGAGGCGCCTATACCGCGGCGAACGGCGTGGACAACAACTGCGTGGCCGGCAATGTCGTTTGTACACCGGCACAGATGGCCGCGAATGACATTCTGATCTGGAAGGCCGAAGCGGCAAGCATATTGCCTGCCGGCGATGTCACGATCGCGTTTAACAATATCGCCACACCTCCCGTTTACACCATCACCGTGAGCTGGAACGAGCCGGGTCTCAATCCAACCTACGTTATAACCATTCCGGTGCTGCCGATATGAGCAAGATAAACATGCAAAAACAGGCAGGACTCTCGCTGGTTGAATTGATGGTCGCGTTGGCGATCGGTTCCTTCCTGATGATCGGCGCCGTGCAGATTTACAACCAGAGCCGGCAAGCATTCGTAGTCAATGAATCCATCGCTCGCGTGCAGGAAACCGCACAGTTTGCGATGGACACGATTGAAGCGGACCTGCGCATGGCCAGCAACTGGGGCCGGAACAGCCGCGGTCTGGCTGTCGAGGGCCGGTCGATTGCGGGCACCGCGAATCCCAATGGTCTGCCGCAACCCGCAAACAACTGCGCACCCGACTGGGTGCTGAACCTTGCACTGCCTATCGACGGCGTTAACAACGGCTACGGCCTGGCTTGCGCCGCGACCGGTGGCAGCCAGGCAAACTCAGACGTAATCACGGTCCGACGCGCGAGCGTTGTGCCGGCGCCGCTTGAAGCGGGTCGCCTGCAAATCCAGACCACGCGCATCCAGGGCGAACTGTTTGCTGACGGCGCCATTCCGTCCTCTTTTTCGGCCGCTGATTCGGCAACCCATAACCTGATGGTCAGCAGCTACTATGTTTCCCCGTCATCAACACTCATCGGCGGCGTTCCGACACTGCGGCGCCAGCGCCTGATTGGCGGCGGCGCAGCAGGGCCCCGCATCGTTGATGAAGAGGTCGCTCCGGGTATTGAGAACATTCAATTGCAGCTGGGCATCGATGTTGACCAGGACAACACGGTTGATCGATACGTCAATCCCGGCAGCCCGATTTACAACCCCACTGCCGTCGGCTACGTCCCCGGTGCCCGTGTAATGACGGCGCGTATCTGGATGATTGTTCGCGGCATCGATTTCGAAGCCGGCGTACAGGACGC
>JAUHYO010000032.1 GCA_030426325.1 Gammaproteobacteria bacterium
GGCGAGTTCGAACTGGTATCAACAGTGATGCTGCAAAACATCCTGAAGACCGAGGATAAGGAGACTCGCAAGCGCCTTGAAACCGTTGCCGCGTTTGATGTTGAAGGTCAGGGTGTGCTGGCACACGACCCGAAAAACGATCGCTACGAAATTGTTGACGGTGCTGGCAGTGATGACTTTTCACTGGTTTCCACGCAAATGCTGCAACGCATCCTGAAAGGCGACGATGCCGGCGCAGCGGATGACGGCATTGATGATCTCGGCGAGATGGATACCGGATTCGATCCCTACAATCGCGATTAGCCTGCCGAGAATTCCCGTTCCAGGCCGGCATCGAAACGCTCACGCCCCAGCGCATCCAGCGTCCGCAGAAATTCAAACGCATCCTGCTCCGAGGCCAGCGACTGCTGGCGATAGGGATCATCCGCATCCCGCGCTGACAGACGCCAGTAAAGAATGCTAATGGTCATCGCCAGTCGAGTTCGAACCAGATCGAACAACACCTCCCGTTCGCCCGACGTCATAGGGTTGTCGTCGTGGTAAGCCGCCACAAAAGGAGCAATAAATCGCAACGGATCGTCCGGCGCGCGGAGATAAGCCGCGGCCGTCGCAACCTCGACAACCCGCGCCGACCGCATCATGTCCCCGAAATCAATTAAGGTGACTGCCACCCTATCTGTCGCGCGAGATAGGGTGGCAGTCACCTTAACTTCGGCGGCCTGGTATGGCTCTCGGGTCAGGAGCACGTTGGACGGATTTGCGTCGGCGTGGATCACCTGGTGAGGCAGCGGCCGGAGTCTTTTGGCGGTTTGATCGCGAAAGGATTCCAATGCGGACAGGACTCGTTGTTGCATCGCCGGGTCGCTGATATGGCGGGTCAAATCGATAAGTCCGGCGGCGCGTTGCATATCCCACAGCAATACCGGCCGTTCGGCCGCATGCCGGAAGTTCGCCAGAGCCCGGTCGAGACGCGCAAGGCTTTGCCCCAGCGCGCGAGCCGTTGCGTGGTTCATCAGCTTGATATCGAGCGGTTCACCGGGCAGCCAGCTGGTAACACGCAGCGTGTACTCGGCCCCGTCGGGCGTGGCAACACAGCCAAGCGAGCCGCCCTCAAGATTTCGAACAATTCGCGGTACGCCCGGAACACGCTGTTGTTCAAGGTGCAATAGTGCGGCGATCTGGAAATCCGTCGCTGCCGGGTCTTCGACACGACTGACGATCTTGGCGACGAAACGCGAGCCGTCGAGCGTCGTCAGGCGAAAATTCTGGTCCCGTTCGCTGACCAGGGGACGAAGTTCGCCGCGCAATCCGTAGTCACGCAGAAGCGCTTTGCTTACGAGATCAGAATCAAGTGCTGGCGGTTTCGCGGCGACAGAGCGAAGTGCCGCTGAGGATTCCGGCACCGGGCTTACGTCGCCCACTTTTCGACGCGTGGTGCAGCGTAGTCGGCAAATTGCTGCAAGAGACCCTCTGCCGTCACATCACACAGCAACATTTGCCGGTTCTCAGGCCGCAGGAAGCCCTCATCGACCGCATGGTCCAGGTAGTTCAGCAGATGATCGAAATAACCATCGACATTGAGCAACCCGCAAGGTTTGCGGTGAAACTGCAACTGGCCCCAGGTCAGGATTTCAATGATCTCCTCAAGCGTGCCGAATCCGCCTGGCATCGCGATAAACCCGTCCGACAGATCGGCCATCATCGACTTGCGCTCGTGCATTGACCCGACGACATGCAAGGCCGTCAGCGACTGGTGCGCAATTTCCTTCTCCTGAAGCGCTTTCGGTATTACGCCGTGCACTTCGCCGCCGGCTTCAAGCACCGCATTCGCAATAATGCCCATGATGCCCTTGTTCGCGCCGCCGTAAACGAGTCCCAGTTTGTTGGTGACAAGCACATTGGCCAGCTCGCGCGCTGCCGCCGCGTAACTCGGCCGGTGGCCGGAATTGGAACCGCAATAGACGCAGATTCTCGCCATGGGCGCCGTCAGGCTGACTTCGCTTTCGCTTTTGCACCGTGCATGATCGCCGCAATTTCCGGCCGGCACTGCACCAGTTCCTCGGGCGTCAGTGAATCGAGCTCATGCGGAAACACGAGCCACTCCGACGTTTCGCGCAGATAGTAGTCCGGCGTGATATCCGTTTCGTTGCGGGATGGCTTGAACCACGGGACGGCGACACGAATATCCTCGGGCGTGTTGCCTCGCGCGCGCTGAGCCAGTTCCTCGATAACAGCAACAATGGTATTCCCGGTATCGAATACATCATCAACAATCAGCACGCGATCATCGTGCCGAATCTTCTTGATGATGTAATTCAGTCCGTGCACGGCCACTTTGCCGCGGGCATCGACCCCGGTATACGACGAGGTCCGAATCGCGATGTGGTCCGATTTGATCCCGCAATACGTCAGTGTTTCCTGAAGAGCCATGCCAACAGGCGTTCCGCCACGCCAGATCGCGATGATCAGGGTCGGTTCGAAGCCACTTTCGACGATTTTGATGCCGAGTTCGATCGAATCTTCGAGCAGGTCCTGCGCGGAGAGTACCGTTTTGTCCATTATTATTCTCTGCTGTGCGAACTGGGAGTGGACGCTATAATGCCGGGTCCCGATTCTAGCGCAGCCAGACCCAGGTACAACTATGAACGAGCGATTTATCGCCGCGGACGATCTTCTTCGCGATTCTTTCCAGCTCGCGGCGAATATTTTCGACGCAGGCTTCAGGCCGGATTTCCTTGTAGGCCTGTGGCGTGGCGGCAGCTCGGTCGGTATCGCCGTCCAGGAAGGACTCGATTATCTCGGCGTGCCAACGGATCACATTTCGATCAGAACATCGTACACCGGGGCACCGAGCTACTCGCAGATGGTCAGCAAGGCGGACTCGATTCGCGTGCACGGCCTGCAGTATTTGCTGGAGAATCTCAGCGCGCATCACTCCCTGCTGATTGTCGACGACGTGTACAGCACCGGCTCGAGCGTGAACGCGGTGATCAAGCAGCTCGCCCGCAAGACGCGCCGCAACCTGCCCGGCGACATCCGCATTGCAACGGTTTGGTACCGACCAACCGAAAAAACGCTCAGGACACCCGATTATTTCGTTCACAAGACCAGCGACTGGCTGGTCCTGCCCTACGAACTTGCCGGATTCTCGATCGAGGAACTGAGCCAGAATCGCCCGGAGATGGCTCGCCTGTTCGAGCGCCTGGCGCCCTACCACGATTCGCGAGGCGACTCGCGAGGCTGACAGCTAACGATTGGCCATCGCTTTTAAAATTCAAACACCAAGGAACAGCATGAGTACTGCGAAGATTATCTATACGAAAACTGACGAAGCCCCGGCGCTGGCAACCTATTCATTGCTGCCCATCGTTGAAGCATTCACCGGCGCCGCCGGTATTGTTGTAGAAACGCGGGACATCTCACTCGCGGCGCGCATCCTCGCAGCTTTCTCTGACACATTGCCGGCGGACCAGCGCCAGGCGGACGCACTCGCCGAGCTCGGCGAACTGGCCAAGACGCCCGACGCCAATATCATCAAGCTACCGAACATCAGCGCGTCGGTACCGCAGCTGCAAGAAGCGATTGCAGAACTGAAGTCGCAGGGGTTTGATATTCCGGACTATCCCGAGGACGCGCGCACGGACGCTGAGCGCGACGCCAAATCACGCTACGCAAAGGTGCTCGGTAGCGCTGTTAACCCGGTTCTGCGCGAGGGCAATTCCGACCGCCGGGTTGCTGCAGCCGTAAAGGAATTTGCGAAGCAAAACCCGCACTCGATGGGTCAGTGGGCCAAAGACTCAAAGTCACATGTCGCACACATGAACGACGGAGATTTTTACTCCAGCGAAAAGTCCACGGTGATTGACACGGCCGGTGACCTCCAGATCAGCCTGATTTCTGACGATGGCTCGGAAACGATTCTAAGAGAAAAAGTCGCTGTGCAGGCGAATGAAGTCGTCGATGCATCGCGAATGGATTGTGCGGCGCTGCGCGAATTTTTTGCCCGGGAAATGGATGACGCGAAACAACAGGGCGTGTTGCTGTCATTGCACCTCAAAGCAACGATGATGAAAGTTTCCGATCCCATCATGTTCGGCCATGCTGTCAAGGTGTACTACAAAGCCGTGCTCGATAAATACGGCGATTTATTCGAGGAAATCGGCGTCGACGCAAACAACGGCATTGGCGATATCTACGCCAAGATTGCGGGCCTCGACAGTGCGAAGCGTGCCGAGATAGAAGCGGACCTGGCTGCCGTTTACGAATCGCGACCCAAACTTGCGATGGTCAATTCAGACAAGGGCATTACCAACCTGCACGTGCCCAGCGATGTCATTATCGACGCGTCCATGCCGGCCGCAATTCGCAGCTCCGGACAAATGTGGGGTCCCGACGGCAAGCTAGCCGACACCAAGGCGATGATTCCGGACCGCTGCTACGCCGGGATTTATGATGAGGTCATTCGCGATTGCCAACAGCACGGCGCGTTCGATGTAACGACTATGGGCAACGTCTGCAACGTCGGCCTGATGGCGCAGAAAGCCGAAGAATACGGATCGCATGACAAAACGTTCGAGATTCCGTCTGCCGGCAAGGTTCGTGTGACGAACAAGGCGGGCGACGTCGTGCTTGAGCACAGTGTCAACCCGGGCGATATCTGGCGTATGTGCCAGACGCGTGACCTGCCGATCCGGGACTGGGTCAGGCTCGCGGTCAACCGCTCGCGGCAAACCGGAAACCCCGCCATTTTCTGGCTGGATGAACAGCGCGCCCACGACCAGAATCTGATCAGGAAGGTCAAGACCTACCTGAAGGACCACGACACAGATGACCTCGACATTCGCATCCTGTCGCCGGTTGAGGCCATGCGGGCAACGCTTGAGCGTGTACGCAACGGCGACGACACGATTTCTGTAACCGGCAACGTATTGCGCGACTACCTCACGGACCTGTTCCCGATCCTCGAACTTGGCACCAGTGCCAAAATGCTGTCGATTGTGCCCTTGCTCGCCGGTGGCGGGCTGTATGAAACCGGTGCGGGCGGATCGGCGCCAAAGCATGTCCAGCAGTTTCTCGAGGAAGGCCACCTTCGCTGGGATTCGCTGGGCGAATTCCTGGCGCTGGCTGTCTCTATCGAAGATATAGCCGAGAAAACCGACAACGACGCCGCGCGAGCCCTCGCCGATGCACTCAATGACGCGAACAGCAAATACCTGGCACGCAACAAGTCACCGTCGCGAAAGGTTAACGAACATGACAATCGTGGCAGCCATTACTACCTGGCGCTGTACTGGGCCGAAGCACTTGCAGCGAACAAGAGTGCGCCAGCCCTCGCCGGTAAGTTTGCCGCGACAGCCAGTGCGCTCGCGGAGAACGAAGCATCGATTAATGCCGAATTGCTTGCCGCTCAGGGTTCCGCTGTGGATATTGGTGGTTACTATCGTCCAGACGACGAAAAGGCGTCTGCGGCAATGCGCCCGAGCGCGACGCTGAACGGGATAATCTCGGCTATTTAATCTCGCACCGCTTGCCGTCAACGTAAGTTGCGGCAATGTGGCGGTCGTCTGCCAGCATCGTAATGGCAAAAAGCGTCTCATCGATCGACGACGTCGAGGCGATCCTGCGTGCGGATAACGACGTCCCGGCCGGGTCGAGAACGACGAAGTCGGCTTCCTTGCCGGGTTCGAAATTGCCGACTTTGTCGTCGATGTAGAGCGCCTCGGCGGCGCCCAGCGTTGCCAGATACAAGGCACGCGTTGCCGGAAGCGACTGGTCCTGCAGGTGCAGGACTTTGTAGGCTTCGCTGGCCGTGCGCAACAGGCTCAAACTGGTGCCGCCGCCAACATCCGTACCCAGCCCGCAGCGCACATTGGCCGCTCGCATTGCACGAAGATCAAACAGGCCGCTACCAAGGAACAGGTTGGATGTCGGACAAAACGCGGCTGCCCCACCCTTGGTCGCCATGCACCGGCGATCGTCGTCATCAAGGTGCAGGCAATGCGCAAACACGGAACGTTCCCGCAACAATCCGAACTGTTCGTAAACATCGAGATAGCTGCGATGCCCCGGAAACAGCTTGCGAATAACATCGACTTCGTCCGTATTTTCGGCCAGGTGCGTGTGCACCCAGGTATCGGGATACTCGGCGGCCAGCCTGCCTGCTGCCGACAATTGCGCTTCGCTGGACGTGATCGCAAATCGCGGCGTGATGGCGTATCCCAGTCGCCCCCTGCCATGCCATCGTTCAATCAGCGCACGGCTCTCGCCATAGGCCGATTCCGGTGTATCGCGCAATGCCTCCGGGCAATTGCGATCCATCATCACCTTGCCGGCCATGAGACGCATACCGCGCGTCTCGGCGGCCTCAAAAATGACATCGGCCGAATGCGCATGCACGGTGCCGAATACCAGCGCGGACGTCGTGCCGTTTCGCAGCAGCTCGTCGAGAAAAACCCCGGCAACCTCTGCGGCATGCGCCCTTTCCTTGAATGCCTGTTCTGCAGGATAGGCGTAGCGATTCAGCCAATCGAGCAATTGTTCGCCGTAGGACGCGATGATATCGAGCTGCGGAAAATGAACGTGGCAATCGATAAAGCCCGGCACAATGATCTTGCCGGGGAATTCGGTCATTTCGATATCGCCACATTGTGGCAGCAGCGTCGTGGCATCACCGATCGCCGCAACAACGCCATCTTCGACCAGCAACAAGCCGTCATCGAAATAGCCGATTGCCGACGGGTCCGCACCTTCGCCCGGATCCGACAGGCAATGCAGAATTGAGGCTCGGTAAGCCGCTCGCATGGTGATCAGTCGGCTTCCAGCATGATGGCTTCGTCGAGCGTGTGAATATCGCAATTCGGCTCTGCGCCGCCGCGATCGATGATCAGGTATTCCTGGCCCGCCTCGAATGCAATCAGCGGCATGTGCCAGGTGCCGCGTCGATAGTTGATTCCCTGGCGCCCGTTGCTGACAAACGCCCGCAAATCGCCGGCATCGACGCTTTCGCCAGGCGGCGCGACGACAACCACCATTTTGCAGGGGCTCAAAGGCACGAAAGCCTGGCTGCCGAGCGGGTGGCGTTCAACCATGTCCAGTCGTAATGGCAGCGACGTCGGTGTGCGGCATCGTGCAATGCTGACGGCGACTTTGCTGTCTTTCACGAGGTCAACGTTACACAGATTATCGAATCGTTCGAAGCGTGCCTCATTCATCGCGTCGGAGTTCGACCGGGACGACTCGATAACTTCCCCATAAGGGGCGAAGCGTTCGCGGGTCAATGGCACGGCTTTCAATGTGATTGTCATGAACTTTGCTTCCCAACACGGCCAAAAAGGCGCAGACGACTGACGCCCCCATCGGGGTAAATCGACATGCGAACGTGCGTTGCTGGCTCGGTTTCCAGCAAGTCCTCGAAATAATGTTGCTGGTCCATCTTCAGTTTCGTTTCCGGCAACAGCGGCTTCCAGTGCGGCGAGTCGTTGGTCGCCTGTTCATCGGAATCGAAATGGCCCAGGTCGAGAGACACCCGATCCGGGTAATTGCCCTTGAAATGCGCAGTATCCACTTCGACGCGCTCAATCACACCCGCCGTTGCGAGCGCAATGATCACCCAGTCGTTGCCCGGCCCCCGACGACGTGCTGTCTCCCAGCCGTCGCCCATGTTGATGCCTCGACCGTGAACGTTCAGGTTGTGCATGCTGCCGAAGTGTTCGTCGCTGCAGGCGATCGCGCGGCCACCGTTTTCGACAGCCGCAAAATCGACGTAGCCGTCGACACCGCTGAAGTCTGCTTTGACCTGGCCATAAATACGAAGTCGCGCGATTCCGCCATCCGGATAAATGTGCAAGCGAACGTGTGTCCAGACGCGCTCATCGTCGATGGCAAGCAGGTGATGTGAATCGCCTGAGAGGTTGGTTCTTGGCAAGACCTCGACCCAGCCTTCTTCCGGAACGTCCTCGTCACTGACACAGGCCTCGATTGAGGCTTGCGGTGGATAATTGCCGGTAAAGTAGCTGGTATCGATATCGAAACCGCGAATGCTGCCGGGGACACCGAAGCGGATGACGCAATAATCGTGCCCTTCGACGCGTTTTCGCCGGCTTTCCCAGCCATCCATCCACTTGCCGTGATCGTCGTACTTGCCCTCAATAAATACCGGGGTCGCCGGATCAATCACACGCTCTTTTGCAGCAAAAAACTCATCGGTCGCGTACGTCACCCGCGTACCAAGGCGAGGCTGCTCGAGTTGAATCCACTGATGAAACGGGTGTCGCTGGGCCATTATCCTTGCTCCATCGCATCGAGGCGAAAGCGGGCAATCTTGTGAATTTCCATCAGCGCGATCTCGAACTCGGTGTCATAGTCATTCTCAAGGCGCGCCTCAAAGGCCTGCAGAATTTCCGCGCGATTGCTTTTGCGAACCGCCTTGATAAACGGAAAGCCGAATTTCTTCTTGTATGACTCATTCAGCATCTGGAAACGCTCGAACTCCTCGGCGCTGCATTGATCGAGCCCGGCGCGCGATTGTTCTTCGGTCGAATCGGCTGTCAGTTCGCCGGCGATCTGCGCCTTGCCGGCCAGGTCGGGATGCGCGCGTATCAGTTCAAGCTGCGTTTCCTCCGACGCGTTGTCGACACAATCGGCCATCAGTTTTGCCAATGTATTGGTATCGGGCCTTTGATCGCCAAGCAACGACTGCACGCGCTCCGCGACCCACGGCGAATGCTCATAGATTCCACCAAAAGCCGCGATGAACTCGGACTTGTTCATCGCGAACCGCCTTTTGCCGGGTGCTCGCTGCGCCAGTGATTGGCAATATCCAGTCGCGTCGCAACCCAGGCGTCTTCATGCGTATTCACATAGTCAAGAAATCGTTCGAGCGCCGCAGCGCGTCCGGGCCTGCCCGCCAGGCGGCAATGCAGTCCGACCGACATCATGCGACCGCCCTCGGCATGCAAGACGTCGAAACTGTCTTTCAGGTAATCGAAAAACTGCTGGCCGCTGTTAAAGCCTTGCGGTGTCGCGAAGCGCATGTCGTTGGCGTCCAGCGTATACGGCACCATCAGCTGTGGCGTATCGAAACTGTAATCCCAGTACGGCAGGTCGTCGGCATAGCTGTCCGCGTTGTAGCTGAAATCGCCAAGCTCGGCGGCAATCCCGTGGCTTTGCGGGCTGCAGCGGCCAAGATACCAACCCTGGGGCCGTTCGCCCGTCGACGCCTGGTGCAGTTCCAGGGCCTTGAGAAAGTGCTCACGCTCGACGGCTTCATCAACGTGCTGGTAGTCCACCCAGCGGTAGCCGTGGCTCGCAATCTCCCAGCCCGCCGATTGCATGGCTCGCACCACGGCTGGATTTCTCTGCAGCGCCATCGCAACGCCGAACACGGTGACCGGCATGTTTCGGCTCGTGAACAGGCGGTGCAGCCGCCAGAAGCCGGCGCGCGCGCCGTATTCGTAAATTGACTCCATATTCATATGGCGCTGGCCGGCGTAGGCCGACGCACCGACGATTTCAGACAGGAAAGCCTCGGATGCCGCATCGCCATGCAGGATGCAATTCTCGCCGCCCTCTTCGTAATTGACGACAAACTGCACGGCAATTCGGGCGCCATTCGGCCAGTTCGCGGCTGGCGGCGTCGCACCGTAGCCACACAAATCCCTGGGGTAGCTGTTCATTGCGTGTCCTTCAGCGACTGGTACCACTGATCAATAATGTCGCGTTCCTCATCGGTCATTGCGGTTAGATTACCGATCGGCATTACCTTTGTTACCACGGTCTGCCTGTAGATGCGCTCCGCATCGCCGCGAATCTGTTCGTCATTGTCCAGAATAATGCCGAGAGGAGCGGCCGGAAATGCGGGGTGGGTCGGTGTGGCCGAGTGACAGTTCGTACAGCGCGTCTGAATCACCGTGCGCACATCATCAAAACTCACCTTGCTCGCATTCCCAGGCCCTGTCTGCGGCGCCATGGCAAAGGCCGTCGCGGCCAATACGACGACAGCAATCAGCAAGGGCAACGGCGATGCCTTACCCGCGTGCCTTGCAACAAAGTAGATTCGAATCAGTGCACCGGCGATGGAAATCGCGACCAGAATCGCCCAGTTGTATTCATGGCTGTACGTCATCGCGTAGTGATTGCTGGTCATGACAAACAGCACGGGCAGTGTGAAATAGGTGTTATGCACCGATCGCAATTTGGCTCGCAGAGCCGGGGCGGGGTCCGGTGTTTCACCGCGCGCGACCGATTCGAGCATTTGCTTCTGGCCGGGGATAATGACGAAAAATACGTTGGCGACCATGATGGTCCCCAGCGTTGCGCCAAATAAAATGTAGGCCGCTCTGCCGCTGAACAGTGCACACAGTCCCCAGGCGAGGACGCTGCACAGCACCAGTAACAACGCGGCAAATACGCGGCTGTCTTTCACGAGCGGCGTTTTGCACAGCAGGTCGTAGACGATCCATCCGCCAACGATAATAGCGATCGCACTGCCGATCGCCGCTGGCACCGACAACTCGGCCACCGAACGATCGATCAGGTAGACCTCGGCACCGACAAAATAAACGATGCCCAACAAGAACATGCCCGAAAGCCAGGTTGAATAGGCCTCCCACTTGAACCAGTGCAGCGTGTCCGGCAATGGCGACGGCGACGACTCGTACTTGCGCGCCTGGTAGAACCCGCCTCCATGCACAGCCCAGACTTCCCCGCCAACGCCCTGTTTTGCATCCGCCGAATCACGCGGCGTGACCATGTGATTGTCGAGCCATATGAAATACAGCGACGACCCTATCCATGCAATACCGGTAATGAAGTGCAACCAGCGCACCAGCAGGTTTAACCAGTCGATCAGGAACGCTTCCATGCTAGCCTCGCAGTTGGTGCACGTTGTCAGGAAGCTTCTTCTCGGCTTGCAGGGCCGTTCGTTCCTGAATTTTCAAAACCTCGGCAGCGACCGCAACAGCGATCTCTGCCGGCTTCTTGCCGCTGATCCCATCAACGCCAATCGGACAAACAAGACTGTCCAACATCGTCTGTGGCATGTCTTGCTGCCGAAAGCGTTTTTCGAATCGCCTGCGCTTCGACCGTGACCCGATCAGGCCGCAATAGCGCGCATCCTGTCGCCGCAATATCCTGTCGCAGATATCAAAATCCATGGCATGGCTGTGCGTCATGACCAGGTAAAAACTGCCGGGCGGTAAAGCGGCAACTTCCAGTGCCGGCTCCGGCGCTTCAATCGCACGGACGTTGGCCGGCACTTTGCGAAAAATTCGACGGCGACTGTCGATCCAGCGAATATTGCAGTCAAGGTTTGCGAGCGCGGCAACAACCGCGGTACCAACGTGGCCGGCGCCGAATACGGCAATATTGAGGTCCGGCATGACAATCGGTTCAAATAACTCCTGCACATTTCGCGCGGTGTTTCGCGGCCCCTGCAGTATGTCCCGTGCCCGACTGACCATCGCCGGGTCGACCGTCTCCTCATCCGTACCGAAAACCTGTTCTGCGGTAACCAGAAACTTGGACGGACTGGATTGTGAAATTCGCGTTGCGATCACGGTCGGTACATTCTGGCCATGCAAAGCGCGCAGGTCCCGTAGCCAATCGGGAATACCGTCGCCAAGAGGTTCGAAAAGAATTTCGACGACGCCGCCACAGCACTGACCCATCGACGAGCCCAGTGGAAAACTGCGCAGTGTTGCAGAGGTATCGTCGAGCATGCCGGCAGCGACACGAGTACTCTGGTATTCAAGCTGACCGCCGCCAATTGTGCCGATCGTCTCCGACGCAGTCACAATCATCTTGGCACCGATCTCCCTTGGCGCCGAGCCGCGAATGCCGGCGACGGTCACCAGCACCGCGCGCTCGCCTGCGGCTGCGAGATCACACAGTTCGTCGATCCACTCGTTCATGCGGTATCCGTCCCCAACGCATTCAATATCGACTCCGGCGTTGCGGGCGCGCGCAAATCCGGCATTGGATTTCTGTCACTCGCAATGGCATCTCGTATCGCATGGAAAGCGGAAAGGGCCAGCATCAACGGTGGCTCACCGACGGCTTTCGAGCGATAGATCGTGTCTTCAGTATTCGCGACACTTTGCATGATCTCGACACGAAAGTCGGGGGCCAGGTCCGAGCAGGTCGGTATCTTGTAAGTTGACGGCGCATGCGTCGCGAGCTGCCCGCGATCGTTCCAGACCAGCTCCTCGGTCGTTAGCCAGCCCACGCCCTGTACGTATCCACCCTCGATTTGCCCGAGGTCAACCGCGGGATTCAGCGACGCGCCACAGTCATGAAGAATATCGACGCGCAAAGTTCGATTTTCGCCGGTCAACGTATCAACAATCACTTCGGTTACGGCTGCGCCGTAGGCAAAGTAAAAGAATGGTCGGCCGCTGAACGTGGACCGGTCGTAGTTGATCTTGGGTGTTTTGTAGAATCCGGTAGCCGATAGCGGAACGCGATTGGCCCAGGCCAGCTGCACAAGTTCGGTAAACGAAAGCTCGGTGTCGCCTGCACGAACACCATTGTTCTTCCATTCGATATCGGCTTCCGGGACCGAAAAATGGCTGGCCGCAAACTCGGTCATGCGTGCGCGAATCTTGCCAGCCGCCTTTTTCGCCGCCATTCCATTCATGTCCGCACCGCTTGATGCCGCCGTCGCCGACGCATTGGGAACCTTGCTGGTATCGGTCGCCATGATTCGGATGCGATCCAGGTCGATCTGAAACTCGTCGGCAACGACCTGCGCAACCTTGATGTACAGGCCCTGGCCCATTTCCGTGCCACCGTGATTGAGTTGCACCGTGCCATCTTTGTAAACATGCACCAGTGCGCCCGCCTGGTTCAGCAAGGTATTGGTGAACGAAATGCCGAACTTGACCGGTGTGATCGCAATACCGCGTTTCAGGATGTTGCTGTTCCTGTTGAAAGCCTGAATCTCGGCGCGCCGCGATTCGTAATCGCTGCTGGCGAGCAACTGGTCGAAAATGTCGTCGATGATATTGTCTTCGACGGTTTGCAAATACTGCGTGACATTGCGTTCTGTCTTGCCATAGAAATTCCGCCGCCGTACCAGAAGCGGGTCTTTTCCAAGATGCCGGGCGATGTCTTCTATTGCGTATTCGATGCCGAACATGCCCTGCGGCCCGCCAAAACCGCGAAACGCTGTGTTCGATACGGTATTCGTTTTGCAACGATGCGACAGGATGCGAACGTTTTCGAGGAAGTAAGCATTGTCGCAGCTGAACATCGCCCGATCGTTGACCGGGCCTGACAGGTCCGCTGACATGCCGCAGCGAGATGCCATCTCGAAATCAATGCCGAGTATTCGGCCGGTATCGTCAAATCCGACATCGTAGTCGATGACAAAATCATGGCGCTTGCCCGTCATGATCATGTCGTCGTCGCGATCAAGTCGCAGCTTGCAGGGTTGTCCTGTCTTATCGCTCGCAACCGCTGCGACGCAGGCGATCAAAGCGGCCTGGCTTTCCTTGCCGCCAAATGCGCCACCCATCCGCCGGCAGATGACTGTGACGTCACTTGACCGCCGTTTGGTCGCGTGTGCGACCAGCGCCTGAACCTCGTCCGGGTGCTGCGTCGAGCTATAGATCAACAGGCCGTTGTCGTCCTGCGGGATTGCCATTGCGACGTGGCCTTCGAGATAAAACTGATCCTGGCCGCCGACATATACGCGCCGCGACACCCTGTGCGGAGCCGCGGCCAGCGCCGCATCCGGATCACCGCGGACCAGCGTTTCACTTGGCAGGACGAAGGATTTTTTCTCGACCGCGGAGAGTGGATCGAGAATGGCTTCAAGTTCGTCGTATTCAACTTTTGCACGACGGACGGCCTTGCGTGCCGCATCGACCGTCACAGCGGCGACGGCAAATAAACTCTGCCCCGCGTACAAGACCTCGTCTACCGCGAAAATCGGATCGTCGTGGACAATTGGCCCGCAATTGTTTTCCCCGGCAACATCGGCAGCGACGCACACATCGACAACACCCGGGCTCGAGCGAACCTCGGAGAGATCGATCGCACCGAGCCGCGCATGGGGAACGCTGCTCATTCCGACAGCCAGGTGCAGCAGTCCTCGTGGCTCCGGCAAGTCGTCGGTATAGGACGCGCGACCCGTTACATGCAGGTGGGCGCTGTCGTGCGGCAGCGGCGCACCAACCGCTGCGTCGCGATGCCCCGGGGATTTGGCGCTAGCGGCCATAGTTGTACACCGTCACCAGGCGATCATCGACTGTTTCCGCAAAAAACCGACGCAACAGATTTTGGGTTGCGCGCAGGCGAATGTCAGCAGATGCCCGCATGTCTGTTATGGGAGAAAAATCCGTTGCCAGCGCCTTGCATGCACTCTCGATCGTCGCTTCGTTCCATTCCTGGCCGTTTATCGCTGCCTCGGTATTCGGCGCGGGTCTCACCGTCGCTGCAAGCCCGCCACAGGCCATACTGAACGACGCGACAACACTGCCATCGAGTTGCAAACGGTACGCGGTACAAACAGCGGAAATATCCTGGTCGAAACGCTTCGACCACTTGTGACTTCGAACGACAACGTCACTTTTCGGCAGCGGCACTTTTATTCGCAACAGGATCTCGCCAGACTGCAAATCGTTAACCATGTAGTCGTGATAAAAATCCCGCAGTGGGACCTCGCGCTCTGCATCGCCACAGCGCAAGACCAGGGTTGTGTCGAGCACCATCAGTGCAGCCATTGAATCGCCGATCGGCGAACCATTCGCAATATTGCCGCCAAGTGTTCCTGCATTGCGAATCGGCGGCGAGGCAAAGCGTCGGAACATTTCGTCCAGACCGGGATAGTGTTTAACAATGGTCGGGACAGCATCACTGAGCGTTGCCGCTGCGCCAATATCAATATGTGAGTCAGTGACATCCACGGCCTGCAGCCCTGCAACACGGCCGGTGTAAATTACGATATCCAGCTCTCGATGTTGCTTGGTGACCCACAGACCAATATCGGTACCGCCGGCGAGAATGGTCGCATCCGGATAGCGCTTCACAAGACCGGCCAGTTCGTCAGCATCCAGCGGCGCAAAAAAATGCCGTCCGTTGTGTTCAACCTGCAGCGAGGTCTTGCGTTTCAGTTTGCTCAGTAATCGGGAACGATCTGAAGACGCCGGACTCTGAGCCGCATACATTTGAGTTGCGGCTTCAATAATTGGCCGATAGCCGGTGCAGCGGCAGAGGTTCCCGGCCAGGGCATCATCAATATCACGCCGGCCCGGATTCTTGTTCGTTTCGTAGAGCGCATACAGTGACATCACGAAACCCGGTGTACAGAAGCCGCACTGTGAGCCGTGATTTCGGATCATCGCGTCCTGTGCCGGGTGCAATGCTTCATTGGGTGACAGACTTTCGATTGTGATCAATTCCTTCCCGTCGAGTGTTGGCAGGAATTGAATACAGGAATTGATTGCCCGAACTCCAAGCCTTTCACCGTCCACCAGCTCGGCGATAACAACGGTACAGGCGCCGCAGTCCCCTTCTGCACAGCCTTCCTTGCTCCCTTTGCGACCGAGATCTTCGCGCAAATACTGCAAGACGGTTCGCGTCGGATCGACGTCCCGAATCTCGACGATCTCGCCATCGAGAACGAACCGGACTGTGTTGCGGTCAGTCATTGGTGTCAGCTACCCCGGTACGTTGAATAAGCCCACGGGGATGCGAGCAGGGGTACATGATAGTGCTCATTGGCACGGACCGAAAATCGAATGACGACGGTCTCGAGGAAAGCTGGCTCGGCCAATGTGAGCCCTTTTGCGCGAAAATAATCGCCAATACTGAACTCGAGTTCATACTGGCCACTTCTCATGGCGTCACCTTCCAGCAATGGCTTTTCGGTGCGTCCGTCGGCGTTTGTTCTTGCGTAAGCAACTGATTTTCGCTCAGCCCCCAGTGCAAAAAGGCGAATTTCGACCCCGGATGCCGGTGTGCCGTGACTCGTATCCAGTATGTGTGTCGTCAGTCGTCCCATTTTGCCCTCGCCCATTTCGTACCTGCCGTAAAACGCGCATCACTTTGATTATACTGTGTTAGCTTGTGTCGAATAACAACAACAAGGTGCCCTGGCGCAGAGACACAGCAAGTGCGCGCGCCAGTGACATGCGAAATTGGAGACGGTGAAATGAAGCCATTCTTGCTGCTGCTGCCACTCGTACTGCTGTCAGGCTGCGACGTCGAGGTCCGGCATGACGATGACAAGCCCGAGGTCAGCTATTTGCAAATGCCGGGCATGGAAGAGCGCAATTTGCCCTTTTC
>JAUHYO010000363.1 GCA_030426325.1 Gammaproteobacteria bacterium
GACGATGGCGAGCTCGCGCTCGAAATGCTCGCCGAGGGTCATGTCATGAATATTGACGACATCAACCAGTTTCGCGAGTTGCGCATTGAGCTGCGCAATCGCGGCATCGGACCCGGACACCACCAGCGTGACACGAGACACGCGAGGATCATAAGTCGGCGCAACGTTCAGCGTTTCAATGTTGTAGCTGCGGGATGAAAACATTCCGGTCATGCGCGTCAGCGCACCCACTTCATTTTGCAATAGAACAGAGATTGCGTGTCGCATATGCGGTCGGGACCCGTCTGAAAAAAAGAATTACGAATGAAACTATCGGTCGTGTGTTAATCGCGGATGGTGGCGTAACGAGTCCAGTATTGCAATGCCACAAAATATAGTAAACACTCGCGCGAACTCTCCCATTTTTTAATCCTGTAGCAATACGATGAAACAGCAGTCGAATTCGGCGCCAGTCGATCAACATCCACTCGCCGGAACTACGATGAGCGGTGCGGAATCCGTTATCCAGGTGCTGGCCGATGAAGGCGTCGATACGGTATTCGGCTACAGCGGTGGCGCAATTCTGCCAATTTACGACGCGGTTTTTCGATTCAATGAAAACTCGTGCGACGGAATTGATGCTCCGAAAATGCGACTGGTGGTTCCCGCCAATGAGCAAGGCGCCGGATTTATGGCGGCTGGATACGCCCGCGCCAGCGGCACGGTCGGCGTCGTGATGGTGACTTCAGGACCGGGCGCAACAAACACAGTGACACCGGTACGCGACAGCATGGCTGATTCCGTTCCTATGGTTGTGATTTGCGGACAGGTTCCAAGAGCCGCAATTGGAACCGATGCATTTCAGGAAGCGCCAGTCTCAGCAATCATGGGTGCCATTGCCAAACATGTGTTTCTCGTCAGCGATCCGTCGTTGCTGGAAGAAACGATGCGCAGCGCCTTTGAGCTCGCACGCACCGGTCGGCCCGGCCCGGTCGTCGTCGACATCCCGAAGGACGTGCAGAATTCCGATATAGATTTCAAAGGCCACGGCATCCTGCCCTTGCATGGTTACCGTAACCGCCTGGCTGCGGTGAATCGCAACCGCCTGACGGACAAAGATTGCGAGCGTTTTTATACGATGCTGTCGGAATCCGAACGGCCCTTGATTTACGCCGGCGGCGGCGTTATCAACGCCAACGCGACAAAGGCCATGCGGCGCTTTGCCAATGAATATGGCATTCCGGTCACAACAACCCTCATGGCCCTTGGTGCCAGCGATACGAAACATCCGCTGGCATTGCATATGCTGGGCATGCACGGTGTGGCATCGGCAAACTACGCGGTAGAGGACTGCGACTTCCTGATCGCGATCGGCGCACGCTTTGACGATCGCGTGGCCGGCAATGCCGCGAAGTTCAGCCCCAGTGCCCGGCATATCGCCCAGTTCGACGTGGACTCCGCCGAGATCGGCAAGGTCAAGCAAGTCAACTGGCACCATGTTGGCGTTTTGCAAACCGACCTGGTCGACATGCTTGAGTACGGCCGGCGGATCGGATTTTCAAAATCGTTCGCACCCTGGCATGACGAGATTGCCGTTCTTAAAAAAGAGTACGCGCTCAACTATGACCGTGACAATGCATTGATTCAGCCTTACGCGATCATCGAAGAGATAAACAAGTACACCAAGGGCGAAGCCATCATATCGACGGGTGTCGGTCAGCATCAGATGTGGGCGGCACAGTATTTCGATTTTCGCGAGCCGCGCCTGTGGCTGACATCCGGCAGCATGGGCACGATGGGCTTTGGGCTGCCGGCGGCCATTGGTGCTCAGTTTGCCCGACCGGACCGGGTCGTCATCGACATTGACGGTGACGCCAGTATCCGGATGAACATCGGCGAGCTTGAAACGGCCACGACCTACAATCAGCCAATCAAAGTCATCGTGCTCAACAACTTTGGCGATGGGATGGTGCGGCAGTGGCAAAAGCTGTATTTCGATGGGCGCATGTCGGGTAGCGACAAATCCCTACACCACAAGGACTTCGTCAAAGCAGCCGAAGCGGATGGCTTCAAGTTTTCCAAACGCCTCGACAAGAAGGACGACGTCGAGCGCGTCATTCGCGAATTCATGGACTTCAAGGGGCCTGCATTCCTCGAAGTCATTATTGACCGGGACGCGGGCGTGTATCCAATGGTCGGCCCCGGACAGGGCTATGACAATATGATCACCGGCGATTTCATCAAAAGCCGCTCGAAACCCGACGATGATTCGCCGGGTCCGAGCGAAATGTTCTGATAGGAATATCCGTTCCTAAAGCCCTCCCGGGCCGCAATCGTTTTTCAGGAAATCGATGATCGATTCATAAAGCGCGATCTGGTGGCGATAGAACAGCGTATTCGAGAAGTGATCTGCGCCTTCCAGCTCCAGGTACTTGTAGTTCTTATTGTACTTGTCAAGTTCTTTACGATATCGATTGGAATGGGTAACCGGAACCCGCTGGTCCACGTCACCGTGAATAAGCAGAATCGGGACATTCACTTTCGCGACTTCATCGATTGGATTGACTGAACCTTCCCGGTACGCCATCTGCGTTTCCTTCTGCGATCCACGCAGCTGGTAGCGGTAGTAGTTTACCTGCTGCAATTGGTCGGCAACCGCAGCACCTGCAATGACGCACTGGTAGATTTGTTGCTCTCTTGAAGCTGCTACCAATGCGGCATACCCGCCGTAAGACCAGCCAAACATGGCCATGCGATCCGGATCGACCAGGCCTTCCTTGACCAGGTGCAGGGCCGCATCATCCTTGTCGTCCTGCATCATGTGGCCGCCCTGGCCGCCATTGATGAAGCTGACCTTGTGGAAGTCGAGCCCGTATCCGAACGACCCGCGGTACTGAGGTTGTACAACCATGTAGCCGTTGTTTGCCAGCATTTGTCCCCATTCATCGTAGGCAACCGTTTCCGCGACAAACGGTCCGCCGTGCGGCAGAACAATCAGCGGAAACGGACCTTCGCCATTCGGTACGGTCAGGTAGGCGTGAATCGGTTGTCCATCTCGCGCTTCGTAGGTGATGTACTCGACATCCGCCAAGTATTTGCTTTTCAGCAGCGGCTGCCGA
>JAUHYO010000364.1 GCA_030426325.1 Gammaproteobacteria bacterium
AATGAACGATTGTTTCGCTTTGAATTTCCGGAGCGACCCGGGGCACTGCTCAAGTTTCTTGATGCGATCGGTACAGACTGGAATATCAGCCTGTTCCACTATCGCAACCACGGCTCCGACTATGGCCGGGTATTGGCAGGCATCGATGTGCCGGAAAGCGAAACTGCCGAGCTTGAATCGCACCTGGCAAAGCTCGGCTACCCGCACTGGGAGGAAAGCAATAACCCGGCCTACACGATGTTCCTGTCCTGACGCTGATATTCCCTAGTCGCGATACGACGGATCCCGGCGATCCAGTTTTCTTAAGAGTCCAGGCCAGACCAGGGCACCGCCGAGACCTTTTGTGACTTGCTCGGCCTGCGCCTTGATCCCCAGCACGATGGGGTCCGGCACCTGAATCAGTTCGCGGCCCGACGACTGTGCCATCACCTGCACCTGGCAGGCAGTCTCAAGCGCATACATCATCAAAAAGGCGTCCGCGATGGTCGGTCCGGTCGTCAGCAAACCGTGGTTCCGAAGAATCAGCGCGTTATTTTCGCCCAGATCGGCGACGAGTCGCGGCTTTTCGTCATCGTTGAGCGCAACCCCTTCATAGCTGTGGTAGCCCAATGTCGCGTACGGAAACAGTGAGATCTGGGATATTGGCAGCAGTCCGTCCGCTTGCGCGGACACGGCAACACCTGCCCGCGTGTGCGTATGCAGAACACAGCCCGCGTCGTGGCGTGCCTCATGGATGGCGCTGTGAATGACGAAGCCGGCCGGATTTATCTCAAACGGCGACTCCAGCACCTTCTCGCCCTGGAGGTTTACTTTAATCAGGCTGCTGGCCGTGATTTCTTCGAACAGGAGCCCGTAGGCATTGATCAGGAAGTGCTCATCCGGTCCCGGCACCCTCGCCGATACATGGGTGAAAACAAGATCATCCCAGCCATACAGGGCAATGGCCCGGTAGCAGGCCGCAAGATCGACCCGGAGCTGCCATTCCGCCTCGGAAACCTGGTTTCGAATCGATTCTTTTCTCTTCATCGCCTGCCTTATTCCTTTTTGTTTGCAACGTTTTTTCGCTGACCGGCATCTCAGGAATGCAGTACACGATACAAACCTACTTATCCCTTATGCTGTTTGTTTCGTAACGATTAGCGGTGGCAATAGCCACCGCTTTTTTTTACCACATTTCCCGCATTCGGGAGGCAACATCGATTTTCCTCTCGGAGCTGGCGCGCAATGATCCGCCGCTGTTCTCATGTCGCCCGGCAAAGCGTTTTGACATCGTTGCCATCAGGGTTTCTGTCATAAAGCGACTGCGGGCACCGTAAACGTGTTTGTCCCCGTCCCGCCGCTGCTGGGTCACGTGATACCGGAGCGGAGCAATCAGCGACAAGGACTGTTTGGCACGCGTCATGGCGACGTATAGCAAGCGACGTTCTTCCTCGATCATTTCAGGTTTGCCTGTCGCAAACTCGGACGGAAAATTTCCGTCGGAGACATTCAGGATGAATACCGACTCCCATTCCTGTCCCTTCGCCGAATGGACCGTCGACAATATCAGGTAGTCCTCGTCGAGCAATGGATCACCCGCGAGGTCGCCGGCGGCCGATGGCGGGTCGAGCGTTAATTCCGTGAGGAATCGCTCCCGGGTTGGATAACGTCCCGATATTTGCTCGAGCTGTTCCAGGTCGGCTTCGCGTGTTTCGAGACCGTCATACAGCCGCTCAAGGTGTGGCTGGTACCATCGGCGCGCGGCCGTCAGTTGTGACTGCCATTCCGAACCGTCGGCATCGATGCCTGACAGAGTCACAAGCAAGTCGCAAAACGCCGGCCACTCAAGACTCGCAGCACCCGGTGCCCGGAAGTTGTGCAGCGTCGAAAACAGGTAATCACCCGCTGCGAGTTGCTCAAAACAGCGAGCGGCATTCGACGGACCCATGCCCGGCAGCAATTTCAACACCCGAATGGCGGCCACTTCATTTTTCGGGTTCTCCGCCCACTTCAGGACCGACAACAAATCCTTGACGTGTGCGGCCTCGAGAAATTTCAGTCCACCGTATTTGACGTAGGGAATGTTTCGACGCACGAGCTCGAGCTCAAGTCGATCGCTGTGATGTGACCCGCGAAAGAGAACGGCCTGATCCTTGAGCTGCAAGCCGCGTTCACGGTTTTCAAGAATGGATTCCACGACGTACTCGGCCTCGGCGTCGCCGTCCTCAACCGTCACGTACTGTGGCTTGTCTCCGGCCTGCTTATCCGTGAAGAGGTTCTTGCGGTACTGGCGCTCACTTTCTGCGATCAGGCAGTTTGCGCAATCGAGTATCGGTTGTGTCGAGCGGTAGTTCTGCTCGAGGGTAATGACTTGTGCCGATGGCATGTACCGGTCCGGAAAGCCGAGAATATTTTCTACTTCTGCAGCTCGAAAGGAATAGATGGATTGCGCGTCATCGCCAACGACCGTGATGCCTTTGCCATCCGGCTTCAGTGCATTCAGGATTTCGGCCTGCACCAGGTTGGTGTCCTGGTATTCATCCACCAGAACATGATCGAACGACGAGCCAATAAGTTCGGCAAATTCAGCTTCAGCGACAAGGTGTTTCCAGTACAGCAACAGGTCGTCGTAATCCAGCGACTGGCTTTGTTGTTTTCTAAGGACGTAGTGACGAAACAACTCACTGAGTTCGTCAGCCCAGTCCACGCACCACGGAAATGTTGCGGTCAGCACATCCGGCAAGGGCTGCTCTGTGTTAACGCATCGCGAGTAGATCGTAAGACAGGTATCCTTTTTGGGAAATCGTCTCGCAGTGCGCGTGAGTTCAAGCTCATGCCGAACGACATCCATAATATCGGCGGCGTCGCCACGATCGAGCACCGAGAAACCCGGATCGAGACCGAGATTATGAGCGAAGCGGCGTAGCAGGCGGTTAGCAATGGAATGAAACGTTCCAGCCCAGGGTAGCCCGCCGGCCGGCACAGGTGACGACAGGGACCCTTTAGTGGTTGACCGGACAATCGATTCCACTCGCCGGGTCACTTCCTGCGCCGCACGCCGCGTGAACGTCAGCAACAGAATGCGTTCCGGACTGACGCCGTTGATCAAAAGGTGCG
>JAUHYO010000033.1 GCA_030426325.1 Gammaproteobacteria bacterium
GCTTCTCGGCGCTTTGTTTCGATCGCAGAAAACAGAAAAACGAAAAACGAACCTGATGATTTTTATTAAGGCAGAAATCATGCGTGATTCGACAGAGACGACATTTCATACCAACCAGAAATACAATTTGATACGCAAGGTTCAAGAAGGAAACGAGAGCAACATCCAGCTAATGCCCGGTCGTGATCGTCCCCTCCTGCCCGAACTCGAAGAAAAGCAGGGCGATGGAAACGACTAGCGAAATCGTGCTCGAAGCGCCGGAGCTTGCAGAAGTCAAGACACGCCGGGTTCTGCCGTTTTCATTTGCCAAACGCCACGGTGTCTTGCTGCAGGAGATCGGGAAGGACGGCGGCAAAGCAGTTTATCGAGCGGGTGCGACACCTCTGAGTCTGGCCGAAGTCCGGCGTTTTGCCGGTGTGCCGATAAGCCTGTCGCGGGTATCGGCCGAAGTTTTTGACACCTTGCTGCAGGAATCCTACGAACAGGATTCGAAAAATGCCGCGCAGATGATGGACGGACTGGACGAAGAGTTTGACCTGACCCAGTTCGCCCAGGATCTCGAACCATCAGACCTTCTCGAAAGCGATGATGACGCACCCATTATTCGATTCATTAACGCGGTCCTGACCGAGGCAATTAAGGAAAACGCATCGGACGTGCATGTCGAAACCTACGAAAACCGACTCGGCGTACGCTTTCGTATCGACGGCGTTTTGCGCGAGGTTTTGCAAACACGGCGCGCGCTTGCTCCGCTGGTCGTATCTCGAATCAAGGTCATGTCACGCCTCGACATCGCCGAAAAGCGCTTGCCGCAGGATGGCCGTATATCGCTGAAGATTGGCGGCCGCGCAGTCGATGTTCGCGTATCCACGCTGCCATCCGGGCACGGCGAACGCGTGGTGTTGCGACTGCTGGATAAACAGGCTGGCCGCCTTGACCTGACGTCATTGGGAATGGACGACGTCTCAATGCGTTCCATGGACCAGCTGATTCATAAACCGCACGGCATCATTCTCGTTACCGGCCCGACCGGATCTGGCAAAACGACAACCCTGTACGCGGCACTCGAGCGAATAAATGACAACAGCCGCAACATCATGACGGTCGAGGACCCTATCGAATACCTGATCGACGGCATTGGGCAGACGCAGGTCAACACCAAGGTTGAAATGACGTTCGCACGCGGCCTTCGCGCGATTCTGAGGCAGGACCCTGATGTCGTCATGGTTGGCGAAATTCGCGATCTCGAAACGGCGGAAATTGCCGTGCAGGCCAGTTTGACGGGGCACCTGGTGTTGTCCACCTTGCATACCAATACCGCAAGCGGCGCGGTCACTCGCCTTCGCGACATGGGTGTTGCGCCTTACCTACTTGCGTCGAGCCTGATCGGGGTACTGGCCCAGAGGCTGGTACGTGTCCTGGACGACGCGACCAAAATCGCCTATACCGCGTCCGACTATGAGTGCGAGGTACTTGGCGTTGATCCGGCCAGCCCACCAACACTGTACAAGCCCGGGAGCGGCGGCAATCGTGGTTTCGTCGGCCGGACCGGAATCTACGAGCTGATCACGGTCAACGACGCGATGCGCGAAATGATTCATGACGGGGTCAGTGAGCAGGAACTCGAACGGCATGCAAGAAAGTTCAGCACCAATATCAGGGCTGACGGCTGCCGCCTGGTGTTGTCCGGTCGAACGACACTGGACGAAGTGTTGCGCGTTACCCGCGAAGACTAGGCTCGATACATGGGTGCGTTCGAATACGTTGCAATGGATCAGACCGGCAAGCAAACCAAGGGTTTGCTTGAAGGTGATACACCGAAGCACGTTCGGCAGCAGCTTCGCGATCGAAAATTGTTGCCGGTCAGCGTTACCGAAGTTGCGCACAAAGAGGCTCGCCGACAGCGCAGCTTTTCGCTGCGCAGGGGCATTTCGTCCGGCGAACTCGCGCTGATTACCAGGCAGATGGCATCGCTGTCGCAGTCTGGCATGCCACTCGAAGAAACCCTGCTCGCTGTTTCGCAGCAAAATGACAATCCCAGGACACAAAGCATCCTGCTCGGCGTCCGCGCAAAGGTCATGGAAGGTCATACGCTGGCCGATGGACTCGGCGAATTCCCACAAGCATTCCCGGAACTGTACCGGGCGACCGTCGCCGCTGGCGAGAACTCGGGTCACCTGGACATTGTGCTCGAGCGGCTTGCCGACTATACGGAGTCGCGTCAGGAGCTTCGCCAGAATATTACCAACGCGATGGTGTATCCGGTTGCGCTGATCGTCATGGCACTCGGCATCATCAGCTTCATGCTGGCGACCGTTGTGCCAAAAATCGTCGGCGTTTTTGAAAGTACCCGGGCCGAGCTGCCAGGACTGACGCGTGGATTGATTGCGACCAGCGATTTCCTGCGGGACCACTGGTTGCTGTTGATTATCGGAATTGCCGGCATCGTGTATGGCTTGTGGTGGCTATTGCAGCAGGAAGCTCCGCGTCGTCGCTACCATCGGTTTCTGCTGCGCATGCCGATCACCGGTCGCTTGACGCGCGGTATCAACACCGCGCGATTCACACGTACGCTCAGTATTCTTGCCGGCAGTGGCGTGCCCATTCTTGAAGCCCTGAAAATATCGTCGGAAGTCGTCGAAAACCTGCCAATGCGGGATGCTGTCACTGAAGCGACAGTTCGCGTTCGCGAGGGCGGTTCAATCAGCAAATCGCTTGCCGCGAGCAAGCTGTTTCCGCCAATGATGATTCACCTGGTATCGAGTGGAGAATCCGGTGGCCGGCTCGAAGAAATGCTCGGCCGCGCCGCCGCGGGACAAGAGCGTGAAGTCAATGGCCTAATTGCCGCATTACTTGGTATATTGCAGCCATTGGTGATCGTATTGATGGGCGGCATTGTGCTATTGATTGTGCTTGCGATCTTGCTGCCTATTTTCGAGATCAATAACCTTATTCGATAATCTGGTCTTTACGACTGATGAGGTGTGGGATGGTCGGCGATATTGATGACATCGATGATATTGATGATGATATTGATGATGTGGAAGACGACGAGACAGTCAGCGATGACGACGATGACATTGCCGGTGCGATAGCAGACGGCGATATCGAAGTCGATTTTGGTGAAACGGTCGGCGATCTTTCTGCAGAATTTAACGTGGAAGAGCTGGTTGCCAGGATTGAGGCGACCGATGCAAAGGACGCGGCTGAACGCGCGAGGATTCGCAAGCGACTTGAAGAAATTCGAGAGATGAAAGAAAGCGAATTGGACGATACCTATAATTTCAACTTCGACGACGATTAGCGACTAGCGAAAGTCCCTGGAGTTCACACTCAAGTCCCCCAGCATTTCCGTATGGTCAAACAGTCGCCGCGCGATAACGTGGATGACCTTCCCTTCGATCTGCAGTTCCCCGGTAATACCGAGTAAGCGCGCATTCAGTAATGCCGCGCGATACTCCTCGGCAATCTTCTTCCAGAGAATCACGTTGATCTGCCCGCTTTCGTCCTCCAGCGTCACAAACGTCACGCCGCTCGCCGTACCGGGCCGCTGCTTGGTGATGACCAGCCCCGCGACGTTAATCGCCTGACCGTTCTGCTGGCTGGGTAATACTGCTGCAGCGACGTAGTTGTAACGGTCCAGGTGACGGCGTAACAGGCACATCGGATGCCGTTCGAGCGTGAGGCCCGTGCTTTGGTAGTCCGCGACGATGTTCTGGCCTTCAGTGGGTTGCTTCAGCATCGGCGTTGCCTCGAAACGCTGCATTGACTGAAACAGGGGCAAGGGCTTTTCCGCGCCGGCAACCGCCCAACGTGCACGATGCCGGTCACCGGCAAGCGCGCGCAGTGCGCCCGACGTCGCCAGCACATTAAGTTCGCGTCGATCGAGACCGGCGCGCTCCAGCAGGCTTTGCACCTGCCGGTACTCGCCGTGCGCACGCTCGGCGACAATTCGTCGGCCAGCCTCCTCGGACAAGCCTTTGACCATGCGCAAACCCAAACGTAATACCGCCGCACCGCCCTCGCCGTGTTCCAGACTGCAGTCCCAGTCGCTGTGATTGATATCCACGGCATTGACCTCGACACCGTGGCGCCGGACATCCTGTACGAGCTGTGAAGCGGAATAAAAACCCATCGGCTGGCTATTCAGCAATGCGCAGGTGAATGCTGCCGGCGTGTGGCATTTCAACCAGCACGACACATAGACCAGCAAGGCAAAACTCGCCGAGTGCGATTCCGGGAAACCGTATTCTCCGAAGCCCTCGATCTGGCGAAAAATCTGCCGCGCAAAACTTTCCTCGTAACCGCGTTCGCGCATGCCAGCGATCAACTTGTCTTCGAAAGGACCCAGGCCTCCGCGCCGCTTCCAGGCCGCCATCGCGCGTCGTAACTGATCGGCTTCACCGGGCGAAAAACCTGCCGCCACCACGGCCAGCTGCATCACCTGTTCCTGGAAAATGGGCACGCCCAGGGTACGCTGCAACACGCCTTTCACTTCTTCGCTGGGATAGTCGACGGCCTCCTCGCCATTTCGCCGCCTGAGGTAGGGATGCACCATGTCGCCCTGGATAGGGCCCGGCCGGATGATGGCGACTTCAATCACCAGGTCGTAATAGCAACGCGGTTTTAACCTTGGCAACATCGCCATTTGCGCACGCGATTCAATCTGGAACACGCCCATCGTGTCGCCGTCGCAGATCATGTCGTACACGCGAGGGTCTTCGGCCGGCACACTGGCCAGCGTGTAGTCCCGGCCGTCGAATTCGCGGATCAAGTCAAAACTGCGCCGAATCGCCGTCAGCATGCCGAGACCCAGCACATCGACTTTCAGGAGTCCCAGGTCCTCAAGATCGTTTTTCTCCCACTGGATCACTGTGCGATCCGGCATCGTTGCGTTCTCGATCGGTACCAGCTCGTACAACGGTGCATCGGAAATGACGAAACCACCCACGTGCTGCGACAAATGCCGTGGAAAGCCAATGATTTCGCGTACCAGGTACAGGAGCCTTTTGATAATCGGGCTGCCGGGATCGAGCCCGGCCTCGAGGATGCGGCTGTCATCAACCTTGCGACCATCCCACCACTGCATCGAGCGGGACAGGCGGCTGATCTGCAAATCACTTAAACCGAGCACCTTGCCGACATCGCGCAATGCACTCCGGGGACGATAAGTGATCACCGTGGCAGCAAGCGCCGCCCGCTCACGCCCGTATTTCGCGTAGATGTACTGAATGACTTCTTCACGACGTTCATGTTCGAAATCAACATCGATGTCGGGCGGTTCATTGCGCTCCTTCGAAATAAAGCGCTCCACGAGTACCTGCATGCGGTCCGGGTCAACTTCGGTGATCCCTAAACAAAAACAAACCGCCGAGTTCGCAGCTGATCCTCGCCCCTGGCAAAGAATTTGTTGTGATCGTGCGAACGCAACAATGTCCTGCACGGTGAGAAAATAGGATTCGTATTGCAACTCGGCGATCAGCTTCAATTCATGTTCGACAAGCCGGCGAACTTTGGCAGGCACACTACCCGGCCAGCGCCTTTGCATGCCTTCCTCGGTGAGAGTCCTCAGATAACTGGCCGGTGTCTCCCCTGCCGGTATCAATTCACTTGGGTACTCATAGCGCAGCTCATCGAGCGAAAAATCGATGCGATCGGCGATGCGGACCGACTCGGCCAGAAGCTCCGCCGGGTAGACACGCTCCAGTACCGCCAGTGATCGCAGATGACGCTCACCGTTGGCATACAAGGCAAAGCCTGCCCGATCGATAGTTGTACCCAGACGAATCGCGGTAACTGCATCCTGCAGGATGCGGCGTGCGCGGATATGCATATGCACATCGCCAGAGGCCACCAGCGGCAGTTTCAGGCGCCGGCCTTCTGCCCGCAGCTTCTCAAGCTGCTCGCGTTGCCGCCCATCGGCGAGTAATTCAACGGCGATCCACAGCCGATCGCGAAACGTCTCGCGTATCCAGTGATCTTCAACATCGAGCGTCAGGTCCTTGTCCGGCACCCATAACGCAAGACAACCGGGCAAGCCGTTTTCGAAGTCGCGTCGTGTCAGTTCGTAACTGCCCTTCTCTGCTGCACGCCGCGCATTCGTGATGAGCTGGCACAGCGCTGCATAACCCCGGGCATTCTCCACCAGCACAACCAGCTTGCGACCGCTTTGCAGGCGCAACTCGGATCCAATGATCAGTTTTTTCAAGCCCGCCTGTTTGGCGGCTGCATGTGCGCGTACGATGCCCGACATCGAGCATTCGTCGCTGATCGCAAGTGCCTCATAGCCGAGTTCCGCAGCCGTCTCTACCAGCTCTTCCGGGTGAGAGGCTCCGCGCAGGAACGTAAAATTGCTGAGTGCGTGTAATTCGGCATAACGAATACCGTCAGGCGCATTAACCGAAGATGCCATGCAGGTACCAGTCCGGCTTTCGCTGTCGATTACGAAAAATCCACAGCCGCATGCCAGCACCGTTCAGCGCCGTGTAGTAATCGCGGGAAACACCGCGCTCATCCCACCAACCGGTTTCAAGTCGTTCCGGCCCGTCCAGCAGTGTTAACCGGCAGCCTTTGTGCAGCGGGTAGGCCCCGTCCGCCGGCAACAAGGCAGGCTCGGGCAACATCCACAACGGACGCTGCAGGTCACTGCTGCTTGCCAGGGTCGTGACTGACCAGTCCGACAAAGGATGTTGCAGGCAAAAGGCATATTCGGGGCGATGTTCGGCGACAATGTTCATGGTATTGACGGATTGATCGCCGATACGTGCAATCAGGCGTTCGGCGAGTTGTGCAATTGAATACCGTCGCCTCTGCTTGCCATCCTTGAGGTAGAACCCGAGCTTGCCGGTCTCGGCCTGCAATGGCTGCGACAAACCGCTGCGCAAACGCACCGCAATGACAGCTGCCTGCAGGCGCAAGGTATCGAAGCGAATTTTCAGAAGGTCAAACCAGCGTGTCGCAGAACGGTCTGCCAGCGCCGAGCCCAGCCACAATTCCGTGGCCGGGCCTTTGAGATGAAAAAAACTGAAACACAGACGCTGCGTGCCCAGTTGTCGCGCCAGCAAAAACTGTTCGTGTGACAACAACAACTCATGACAGATGTTCAGCAATAATTCGCGATCGGATTGTTCCTCGCTCATCTCGAAATCGGCACAGAACCGTTCGGGTGCACGCCATGAGTCACGAGGATCCGGTAAGTGTCCCAATGCACGATCGAGTTCAAGCAGGCGCTCTGCGCCAAAGCGACGCGCAAAACCTTCACGCGGCAATCGCAGACAATCGCCTATGTGCTTAATGCCCATTCCGGCCAGCGCCGCACGCTGCCCCTCTGGCCAGTGCAAACAATCGAGCGGCAAAGCGCGCAACGCAGAAGCCAGGTTTTCCTCGGCGCGAATACAGACACGCCGACCCGCTCTTGCAAGGCAGGTCGCACCCAGCGGCGTCGGCGCAATCGCCATCGCTGTCGAAAAACCCTGTTCATCGAGACCCTGTGCAATCGCCTGCCGTAATTTTGGCAGCCCGCCGAACAAGCGCAGGCTGCCAGCGATCTCCAGCAACAACACATCCTTGCTGGCAATGCTCACGAACGAGGAAAAACGCTCCAGCCAGGTTGCAAGCCGCTCCAGTAGCTGTTGTTCGCGAACCGGGCTTCGTTCTTCAAGCTTCAGAGTTGGCAACAGGGCAAGTGCCGCATTGCTTGACTGGCCGGGCATGACCCCCGCTGCCGCTGCAAGTGAATCGGTTTGTAACACCCGGTAAATGCCATGCTGTTCTTCAACAATGGCAAGCGCCTCATCCGAAGTGCGACAGGCCTCCAGTGGCAGATTGGGCAAGTAGATACAAAACCACAGCCGGCGAACGGGCGTGGGTGTCAGCGATAAAGCCTGTGGCGGTGGCAGTGGTTCGGTAAACGGCAGGGATTGCTGGCTACCAGAGAGAGTCGGGGCGGTGTCCCGTAACGCGACGGGTGATTTCCATGCCCGGGACATGGTTAAAGTAGGTTATTTAAAACAGTCGGGCGGCCACCGCGACTCTTCAGGATATGAACGTGTGTGCCCTGCCCGGTGGATTGCAGCTCCAGTCGCAGAGCCGCCGCCGAAGGCTGGTGGCGCGCCGACAAGGGACGAAACGCAATTGCCCAGCTATGTCCTTTTTCCGCCGCCAGTTGCAAGCGCCGGCTGGCCTGGTCGTCGAGTACCTCAGGCCATAACAACACCGCCGCGCAGGTACCCGAAGACAATGCCTGCTCGGCTGACCACAACAGTTCGCTGTCGTCTTTCGGTCGCACCACCAGCATGCGGGATAAATCGATGCCGCATTGCTGCAATGCCGGTGCATAGGGTTGGAATGGCGGAGCGACCCAGGCAATCCAGCCCGGTTCTGTTGGTTCGCCGTGATGGGATAAGGCATTCTCGGCACTGAGTTCGGCGAGTGCCGGCACCAGTAAACGCAGTTCACCCATGCCGTACTGGCCGATCAGAATTTCCGTGAGCGTCTCCTGGGGCCAGCCGCCGCCGGGCAGGCAGCGGTCCAGCGCCGGATAACCACTGGCAAGCCCCGTTCGACGGTCAGTACGACTGCTCCCCCGCCAGACTCGCGGGTTCTCCAGTAGTTTCGAAAGACTCATGCCGACAATCCATCAATGCAGCGGCAAACCATCACGAATGACGCCGACAACCACGCCTTCGATAACCAGGCTCTGGGTCTTCAGATCCACCACAATGGGCTCGAAGTCGATGTTTTCCGGCAGCAGGGACACCAGCGTGCCGTTCTGGCGGTAACGCTTGACCGTCACCTCGTCATCGAGGCGCGCCACAATGATCTGTCGGCTGCGTACTTCCGGTGTCCGATGCACAGCCACCAGGTCGCCATCCAGAATGCCGGCATCCCGCATGCTCATACCCTGTACGCGCAGCAAATAATGCGGCTTCGGATTAAAAAGCTGCGGATCGATGCGGTAATGCGTCTCGATATGTTCCTCTGCGAGGATGGGACTGCCGGCGGCGACCCGACCCACCAGCGGCAGGCCCATTTGGTCCCGCAGAGAATCTTTTAACTGGATGCCGCGCGATGCACCCGGCACCAGCTCAAGCACCCCTTTGCGCTGCAAGGCGCGAAGATGCTCCTCGGCCGCATTGGCGGACTTGAAGCCCAGCTCCGCGGCGATCTCTGCGCGCGTGGGGGGCATGCCGGTTTCGTAGATAACATCTTGAATGAGTTCAAGAATTTGCTTTTGTCTGGGGGTCAGTTCGCGCATTTGAGCAGTTCCTGTATGGATTCACAGTATGCTGGGATTATATACAGTACTTCCGCCAGTGCAAGCATTCTTAAACATCATCGTGTAACCGCCGCAGCGGGTGTCCGGGCCGAACAATTCCTTCACTTCGAGGCGGAATGGTTCGGCCCGGACACCCGCCGCTCCTTCGATGGTTTGTCAGTGTTTGCACTGTCGCTTGGGGGAGACAAAGGCGAATAAAAACAGTGATATTCGTTGCAGCGCTGTTCGGATTGGGAAATAATGCGCCTGCTCATTTGGCAAACTATCAAGGAAACTCCCAAAATGAAAAAGACCGCACTGAAAGCAAGCGGACTCGTACTCCTCCTCGCAATGGCTGCAGGTTGTGCAACAACCGGCCTTGACGATGTTAAAGCTACGGCTGACCGCGCTGCTGCTGACGCCGCTGCTGCAGCTTCTGCTGCTGAAGCTGCGCGTGCATCTGCTGATCGTGCTTCTCAAGCTGCATCTGCAGCTCAAAGAACTGCTGATCAGGCGCTGGCCGCTGCGACAGAAGCTCAGGCTTGCTGCGAAGCGAACCGAGAGAGCATGGAACGTATGTTCAAAAAGTCGATGTCTAAGTAGTACTACTGCTTAACAACATCTCTCAGAACGCCGCGCTTGTCGCGGCGTTTTTTGTGTCTGTCTCTTTTATGCCGATGCCAACAACTTCCGGAATGCCATCTGATCGTTTAACCAACGCCTCAACAATATCCCAATCGAGTTGACCCGCACGTGTCGTGGTCATCGCAATAAACTGTTCGGTGAGATGCGTTAGCGGATCTTTACTCAAGACTTCCACATCCGGTAATTCAACATCCGCATCCAGTTCTGCAATTTTTTCCGGCGTTGCTTTCGGCAAACGTTGTGGCACTTCCAGTAACGGATGCACTTCAGCAACCAGCGCATCACCATCCCAGCCAACTTTCACCGGAACATCGATAATACGTACTGCGGTTTTGACCTGGATGCGATCAAACAGAAACTCGATGTCTTCGGGGAACATGCGTATGCAGCCGTGTGAAACGCGCATGCCAACACCCGCGGGCTTATTCGTGCCGTGTATCAGGTAGCCTGGCAACCCAAGTCGCAACGCACGTGTACCCAGCGGATTATCAGGTCCTGGTGGTACGACATTCGGCAAGGGATCACCGTTAGCGGCATGCTCTTCGCGCACTGACTGCGGCGGATACCACGCCGGGTTCCTGGCCATCGCGACGATCTGTGTCAGTCCCAGCGGCGTTTCCCAGTCCATGCGGCCGATACTCATCGGATACGTGTGTACCTTTGCGGTTTCACCGGGCGCGGGCTTTGGATAATAGTACATCCGGTATTCGGCAATATTGAGAACCAGCCCTGTTCTTGGGCCCGGCGGCAATATGAAGCGATTCGGGAGTACGACTTCCGTGCCCTCCCCCGGTACCCAGACATTCACGCCGGGATTCGCACGTACAACATCGTAATAACCCAGGCCGTGATGCCGGGCAATATCAACGAGTGTGTCGTCATGCATCGCAACGACGGTGGATATTTCGCCGATGACATCCTGTCCTTCCGGTGGCAAGTCGTAAATTGCAGCATGCACCGGGAAAGCCAGCGTCGTGAGCAGTGTGATGATTGTCGCGTGTAGTGTATTCACTTGCCTATTTCTTCATGGTCGATAACTTCAGTTTCAGACTCCGCCGCAAGCAGCCATTCCTGCATCGCCTCGCTTTGCAGCAAGCGACGCGGGTAGACGCATGCGGATTCGGGCAAATTGATGCCGTACGTCCTGAATCGCAATACTACGGGTGCAAACATGGCGTCAGCAATGCTGAAATCGCCAAATAGCCACTCTCCCTTGTCACCGTACTGGTGCCGGCAGTCGGTCCAGATCGAAATAATACGGTCGATCTCCGCCCCCAGTTCATCCGGCAGGGGGATTTTGCGCCCCATTGCCCGGCAATTCATCGGCATTTCGGCGCGCAGCACGGCAAACCCCGCATGCATTTCGGCGCTGATTGCGCGGGCGTGCGCGCGAGCATCGCGATCGGCAGGCCACAGGTTCTTGTCGGGCCAGAGCTCAGCAACCGTTTCCGCGATCGCCATTGAATCCCAGACGGTCATTCCGTCGTGAAACAACACTGGCACGCGGCCCGCTTCGGAC
Source organism: Gammaproteobacteria bacterium (assembly GCA_030426325.1). Lineage (GTDB taxonomy): Bacteria > Pseudomonadota > Gammaproteobacteria > Steroidobacterales > Woeseiaceae > UBA1847. Next base: position 11,421 of record JAUHYO010000033.1, read on the forward strand.
ACTTCAGTCAAGGCGCGCTTCGTTGCCGGTGTATCCAGGGCAATACGCTGCTCTTCAAAGTCGATTCCTGACTCTCGCAGCAACAGCCAGGCACGCAGGGACCAGGAAGAGTAGTTCTTGTTACCGATGACCAGTTTCGTTTTCATAGTTCACACTATTGTCAGTTCCTGTATGTTAAACCATGATGCGTTGACCAATACAGTAGCTTGCCGGTAGCCTGATGAAATGAGTATGAAAATCTCTTTTGAACTGAGCGATCGCGACCTCAATTTCTTTCGCCAGGCGCTGCGGCAATCCCGCGACGCGGTACGCGATGCGGAAGAATCCGAGATCATCGAAGCCATTAGTGACGTTCTTGTGGAAATCCGTAAGAACGAGCCCCTGCCCGATTTCGTGGGCAAACGACTTCCCGAGCTCGAATCCCTGATCAGCATGCTGACCGACAAGGAATGGCAATTGCCGCAGTCGGATCGTGAACGGCTTCTTGCGACATTTGTCTATTTTGCCGATCCGGAAGACATCCTGGCTGACGACATCCCGGTCATTGGCTATCTCGACGACGTCATCATGATCGAGCTTATCGCGACCGAAATGCGTCACGTGCGGGTTGCCTACGACGACTTTTGCCGGTTCCGGGACGATTTCGACAATGGCAAGGGGAAATCCGCCGACCCGGTCATTCGTCGCGATCGCGTTGATCGACGCCGGCAACAATTGCACCAGCGAATGCAACGCCGTTCGGCGCAGCAAAACAAATCCAAACTCTGGTAAAAAAGATAAGGTGGCAGTCACCTTAACTCTGCTTAAGTTAGGGTGACTGCCACCTTGTCTTTTAGAGGCGCATCAGGACCGAGCCCCAGGTGAAACCACCGCCGAAGGCTTCCATCAGGATGAGTTGGCCGCGCTTCAGGCGGCCGTCGCGTACACCGACGTCCAGTGCCATCGGCACCGAGGCGGCTGAGGTGTTGCCGTGATCCTGCACCGTGACAATCACTTTTTCCATCGGCAGATTGAGGCGTTTGGCCATCGCCTGGATGATGCGAATATTGGCCTGGTGAGGTACCAGCCAGTCGAGCTCCTCTTTGGACACACCGGCTTTCTCGAGCGTCTCTGACGCGATGCGTCCGAGCGTTTGCACCGCAACCTTGAACACTTCATTGCCGGTCATCATGATATTCGCCGCCGGCGTTCCGGCCGCCGCAAGATTGTTGGAAGCACCGACCGGATAGTAGAGCAGATCCTTGTACTGGCCATCGGCGCCCAGGTGGCAGGAAACAATGCCCTGCTCATCGGAGGGTTTCAGCACAACGGCACCTGCACCGTCACCAAACAGCACGCAGGTATTGCGATCTTTCCAGTCGACGAGTTTTGTAATGCATTCGGCGCCCATCACGAGCGCGCATTTTGATTCGCCCGCCTTGATGAATTTATCCGCTGTACTCAGCGCATAGATAAATCCGGTGCAGGCCGCTTCGAGGCTGAACGCTGTGCAGGCAGGTATCCCCAGCTCATGCTGGATGATGGTCGAAACATTCGGAAAAATAAGATCCGGCGTCGTCGTTCCGGTAATGACCATGTCAATGTCATCGGCAGTAACGCCGGCCGCGTCCATGGCAATCTTGGCGGCCTCGATACACATCTGCGAAACCGTCTGGTCCGGTGCACAAATATGTCGGCGCTCAACACCGGTTCGTGTCCGTATCCACTCATCGCTGGTGTCGACGATCTTTTCCAGATCGGCGTTGGTCATGATTCGTTCGGGGAGATACCGACCAGTTCCTGCGACGCGTGAATAGCTCATGCAGTTTCCTTTTGCAGCAAGTTGCCAATCTGCTGTGGCAACTGGTTCCGGATTTCAACAATGGCGGTATCGATGGCATGTTGAAACGCGATGGAATCTGCGCTGCCGTGGCTTTTGACAACAATACCATTAAGCCCAACCAGAGTCGCACCATTGTATGCCCTGGCATCCATCTCGGCGGCAAGGCGGCGCAGCACCGGACGAGCCACAATCGCCTGCAGTTTTGATAGCCAGTTTCGAGTAAATTCCCGTTTTAGAAAGTGCGTCACCAGGCCAACTGCACCCTCAATAGTTTTAAGTGCAACATTCCCGGTGAACCCATCAGTGACAACAACGTCGGCCTTGCCTGAAAACAGGTCATTGCCTTCGATAAAACCAATGTAGTTGAGTGTACTGGCATTCAACAAAGCCGCTGCATCGCGGACCGTGTCATTGCCTTTGATATCTTCGGCGCCGATGTTGAGCAACGCAATCCGGGGCTGCTCAATGCCGGCAATATCCGAGGTAACGATCGACCCCATCATCGCGTACTGAAACAACTGTTCCGCGGATGCCTCGGTATTGGCGCCGAGGTCGAGCATATGCAAGGTTCCATGCTTGGCCGGCAATTCGGTGATGAAGGCGGGACGATCAATGCCCGGCAATGTTTTCAGGACAAACTTTGCCGTTGCCATGAGTGCACCGGTGTTGCCGGAACTCACACAAGCACCCGCGTCACCGTCTCTTACCAGGTTGATTGCAACCCGCATCGACGAGTCTTTTTTCTTTCGCACAGCGTCGGCCGGTGGCTCGGACATGCCAACCACTTCGCTTGCGTGCAGAATTCGTATGCGGCCAGCATCGGAATGATCGCTGACAATTCTTTTGACGAGATCAGCAAGCTCGTCCTCGTCACCCACCAGGATCAGGTCAACGTGCTGGTACTTCCGCAGAGTTGCAGCTGCCGCACGCACGACAACCTCGGCACCGAGGTCGCCGCTCATCGCATCAAGTGAGAGAGTTGAGTGTGATCCCACAGAAAGTCAGGCCGGATAACAATCCGGCCGGAACTTGGGACTACTCGTCGTCGTCAGCGATTTCAGGTTGTTTGATAACCTGTTCGCCGCGGTAAAAACCATCGGGTGTGACACGGTGACGCAAGTGGGTTTCACCCGAAGTCGGGTCCACTGACAGCGCAGCTTTTTTGAGCTTGTCGTGCGAGCGACGTGCGCCGCGAGTAGCAGGTGTCCTGCGGCTTTTTTGAACGGCCATAATTTTCTCCAATAAAACCCAGCTAAACGTCTGAGTCTTTTTCAACCTGTTTCATCTGCGCACCGAGTGCGGCAAATGGTCGTCTTATTTCTGTTACGTTTTCGATCGCTGCCGAAAACGCTTTGCAATCTGCCATGTTGTCATGCATTGCCGAAAACGGCATCGCCATGATCAACAGTTCCTCGACAACATCCAGTGGCCGAAGCGTATCCTCTTCAAGCTCCCAGACTTCATAATCGTCGAACTCAGCCACCGCTTCATCCGCTTTCAAAAGCAGCAGTCGCGGCTCAATCTCAATCCGCTGGCGAAACGGCTCCAGGCAACGCTGACAAACAGCGTCAAGCTCAACCCCGACCTGTCCCGACATACTCGGGACGTTGCCGCCACCGGCTACGAACCCGAATTGTAGCTCACCCCGGACGATCGATTCGCGCCATGCGGGCGGAATTTTGTCCGCATCGAGCGCAGCAAGGTCCGCCTCGACGATCTCTGAAAGGCTGTCGAAAGAGGAAATTTCTTCAGATATTTCAATGACTTGTCCGGACGATGCGAATTTGGCAGCTGTCTGGCGTTGTCGCAGCGGATTGCCCATGGCGCGCGCATGATAAGGAGCCTGATCGCCCCTGTCAAAGACTCTTCAATGGCTTATTTCAGAAAACTGTCTGCAATCAAAGGCAAACCGGGTAAACTTTCGGTGTGATCTGCTAACAGCCTGATTCTTTTATGCAAAATCCCAGCGCACCGACCATTGTTCTGGCGTCCTCATCGGCCTATCGGCGTGGCCTCCTTGACCGATTCCTGGACCAGTTCGAAACAATGTCTCCCGACGTTGACGAGTCCAATGCAAACAATCTGCCGATCGATGAACTTGCAACCTATCTCGCCCGCAAGAAGGCTGAAGCCGTCGCCGCCAATGCTCGCGACGCCCTGATCATTGGTGCGGATCAGTTGGCGGTCCTGGACAAACGTGTTTTGGGAAAACCGGGCGATCACCAGAAAGCTGTTGAGCAACTGCTTGCCGCTTCGGGGAAGTCCGTCACATTCTTAACAGCGGTTTGCATTCTCGATCCAATCGGACGAGCACGCTATGAACATACAGACCGGACCACGGTTCACTTCCGGCGGTTCGATCGTCGACTTGCCGAAGCCTATTTGCGCCATGACGAACCCTACGATTGCGCCGGCAGCTTCAAACTCGAAGGTGCCGGCTTCGTGTTGTTCGATTCGGTCAAGACCGACGATCCGACAGCACTGATCGGGCTGCCGATGATCTGGCTGGCTGACCGGCTGCTGCAGCTGGGCTACCTGCTCCCATAGGGTCCGTGTCTTCGCCGGCGACGCCCCTCGCCGGCAGCCGTCGCAAGAAATGTCTCAAGGTCATCAGCCAGCGGCGCGGTAAAGTGCAGCTCGTTGCCGTTACTGTCCGGAAAAGCGATCGACTGTGCGTGTAAGAACAGACGCCGCAATCCCTGTTTCTTCGCTTTTCGATTCGCATCGTCATCGCCATAACGCTCATCGCCGATGATCGGATGTTCCGCGTGGTCAAGGTGAACACGAATCTGGTGAGTCCGGCCGGTCAGCGGCGCACATTGCAGCAGGCTGTAGGCACCGTAAGTCCGCGACAACGCCACCCGGGTCTGGGCCGGTTTGCCGTGTTTGCCACTGACAACGACATGGCGCTCGCCATTCTGGCGGTTCTGAACAAAAAGCGGCGCATCGATCAATTGCTCGCCCAATTGCCAGTCACCGACCACCAGCGCCATGTAATTTTTTTCGACGA
>JAUHYO010000365.1 GCA_030426325.1 Gammaproteobacteria bacterium
GCCGGCGCAGCAGCTCGCCTTCGCCATCGTTAAAGGACTCGGTAACCATTGCACCATGCAGGTCCAATACGACGCCGTCGAATCCGCCCTGGCGAAAGGTATCGCAAATCCGGCCAGCTATTTCTTCGAATGCACTGTCCTCCACTGTACCGCTCGGCCATGCATCGGCTGCGACCGGCATGACAAATTCTGCGCCGCTGGACTCGGCAACCTCGAGATAGCCGCCCGGCACGGTGGCCGTACCTTTATAGAACGCGATAGCAGCGTCGTGCTCGAGAAGTTGACCGTCGGCGTAGAATCGGCTCAGTGGTGTCGGCACATCGGAAAACGTGTTCGTCTCGTGCTTCATGGTTGCAAGCAGCAGTCTCACAGGCTTGCAGCCCTGCGTTTGTCACCCACCGGCCTCAGGGTCAACAACTCCCGCGTCTGCGTAGTATCGAGAACGCGCGCACCGAGCATCTCGACCAGGCCGATCGCTTTTTCAACGAGCTTCGCGTTCGTTGCTAGCACACCTTTTTCGAGATAGAGGTTGTCCTCCAGCCCCACCCTGACGTGCCCTCCAAGCAATACTGCCTGCGCAACCATGGGCATCTGCATGCGTCCAACACCAAAACCTGCCCAAAGCGAACCGGGCGGCAACGCGTCGCGCATGGCCTTCATCGCTTCCGGGGTCGCCGGGGCGCCATGTGCAATTCCCAGGCAGAGCTGGAACATCGGTGGACTGTCAATCAGATCTTCTGCGATCAGCATTTTTGCGATTTCAATGTGGCCCAGTTCGAACACCTCGATTTCCGGGCGGACCGCTTGTTCGCGATAGGCTTCCAGGATCTTGCGAAGTATGTTCGGGGTCGTCGCGTAAACCATCTCGCCGAAATTGACTGAGCCGCAATCCAGAGAGCCGATTTCCGGACTGAGCTCTATGATGTGGCGCACTCTCTCGAGCGGCCCGACGAAATCCGTGGCTGGTGACAGTCCGGCGCCGCCTTCCAGGTCGAACCAGAGATCGCCGCCCATCCCACCAGGCAGGTTCAGAATTAGATCCTCGTTGACGTCGCGAATACGTTCGACGACCTCGCGATACAGCTCGGGATCGCGGCTGGCCTGGCCGTTGTCGGGGTCACGAACGTGGATGTGGACAATCGCCGCACCGGCTTTGGCGGCGTCGAGCGCGTCGCGGGCAATCTCCTCGGGAGTGACCGGAACATATTGGCTTTTTCCTGCGGTATCGCCCGCACCGGTCAGCGCACAGGTGACGAATACGTCCTTGTTCATCGCGGAATCTCGATGCCCGCCGATTCCAGGATACCGCTAAGTGGTAACAATTCTTTCTCGTAGTTACGCCATTTCCCGACGGACGACCGGTACACCGGCTGCCTGACCTGGCTGGCGCTTGCCGTCATTGACGGTGCGTCGCTACGGTGAAATTCCGAGACTTGCTCCTGCCAAGTAAGCCCGCAGTAGTCGAGCAGGCGCCTGCTTTCAGTCTGTGTGTTCTCGACAAGATCCTCGTAAGCGACCGTGTGCATCGAGTCGGGAAACAACGTGTACCAGTGATCCATCAATCGGCGATATGCAACAAAGTAATTGCCCAGGTCTTCAAGGTCGTAAGAAAATGGATAGGCCCGCTGGAACAACGTCTTGAAAACGGCGTAGCACGTGTCCATCGGGTCACGAGTTACATGAACGATTTTTGCGTTGGGCAATGCGAGGCGGATGAGACCAACGTTCAGGTAGTTGAACGGCAGCTTGTCGATGAAATGCACAGTGTCGCCGGTGAGCCCGCGGGTGCTTTCGATATAGGATTCGCCCAGTTGTCGCATGTCGAGTTGCAGCGAAGCTGCGATCATTTCCTCCTGCGAAACTTCACGGCCAGCAGCCTGTGCACGCACCATTTTCGTCATCATTTGCGAGAAATTAGGCAACTCGCCGGCGGATTCGACGTCGGAGTGACTACCGATGATGCGCTCGACGAGCGTCGTCCCGGTGCGGGGCATTCCAATAACAAAAATCGACTTCGTTGAATCACTCCCTTCCGATGCACAACTTCGAATCCGTTCCTCGGTGAATGTTTCAATAAGACGATCAACTACCCGGAGATCTTTGCCAACGTCGTACGATAAGTGCTTTTTTCGCAGTGCGGCGCCGCGACTCAAGAACTGAAAGGACTTTTTGTAAAGCTGCAGATCCTCGCATTCTTTGGCTAGTGCATGTCATAGCATAACCTCGCCCATATAGTGATCGGCACCTTTGGCGAGCACGGACTCCATTGCATCCAGGTGATTTGTCGCAGCCGTCTGGGTGCGCAGGTCGGCGCGAACGAGATAAGCCTCGTACTCTTTCGGATCCAGTGCAATAGCTCGGTCGCAGGATTTTTCGGCATCTTCCAACCGGCCCAGAAAACGATACGTGGCTGCAAGACTGAAGTGATGCTTTGCGTTCCCGGGCTCAAGTTCGACTGCGCGCTCAAAACACTCCGCCGCCTGCTGATGTCGCGAACCCCGCACCAGCAAACTGGCCAGCAGAGATACCTGGTTCGCAGAACCCCAGGCATGAGACCGGGCATCCGACAATATGATTGCGGCTTCGTCGTGCTCACCTGCAGCGAGCAGGCAAATTGCGAAATGCAGTTGATGCCCAAGTTCATCGGGTCGCAGCCCTAATGCGGTGCGTGCCAGCTCCACCGCCTGTTGCAGATCCCCGGCTCTCAGGGCTGCCTCACTCAGCGCACGTTGGATGCGATGGTCCTGCGCATACTCTTTGGCAAAACGGGGAAGCAGCGGCAACACCTGCCTTGCCTGGTCTGCACTGCCCAGGCTCCGCAAGCGCTTGAGCAGGCTTGCGGCAGACGGCGGGGCACCGGGCCCTCCAAACGGCGATGGCTTAATTTCTGGCATAGCAACGGTTCGCATGGTTTTCCCTGTCGCCGGCCAGTTTACTCCAGCCGATAGGTCACACTTAGGCCGATTGTGCGTGGCCGGTTGAGGATTAACCTGTTCGTCTGTTGCGAAATCAAGCTTGCCGAGACCGCCGCATCTTCGTCAGCGAGGTTCTTGCCGAATACGCGGAATGTCCAGTTAGGCAGCTCGTAAC
>JAUHYO010000034.1 GCA_030426325.1 Gammaproteobacteria bacterium
CAATTCGGATGGCCAGGAGCTGGCCAGTGCCAGCTGCGTTATGCGAAAGAACGCTGTAACCATCGGAATCGTCACCTTCGATCCCAAAAAGCTCTCGTATCAATGTGAGTTCGCGTCCGCCGGGCAGTCCCTCGGGACTCGTTTGGTACTCGGACAGCCCAAGGCCGTTGGAACGAAGGAAAAGCTGTTCGCCAAAGACCTTCGGCGCGGCGAGGCAAGGCTTTTCGACCAGCATTTGCTGGTTGACTCGGTGCACCATTACAAGGGCTCGAAGTTTCAGTCTCCAGCAGCGGTAGGCTATCTCATCATAAACGGCGAGCAACTTGTCGCCGCAGTTGAGTTGACGGATGTTAATCCGACTCTGCTGGTATTGCCTGGAATCGATGAGGAGTTGCAGCGCAGCGTATTGGCAACCGCGCTCGCTCTGGCCGTCTTTCGTGATACGGCCGACTCGGCCCTGGAGGATCCGTTTTAGGTCTAGAATCCGAGCTGCTGCAAAGCGTCATTAAACCGCGAACGCATTGGTTCGGACTGCATCGGAAACGAGCGAAAAAAATCGGTGCGACGCAGTAGCGAGTTGCGTTCGCGTACATCCGCCGCCCACGCTTCAGCTTTCGTCTTGTTACCGACCAGCATCTGTGCGCCGGCAGCAATCATAGCGATCAGCACATGCGCACCCGGCGATCGCGCAGCACGCTCGGTCCAGACAATGGCTTCAGCCTCTTCGCCCATCGCGATATGCGAAAACCCGCGCGTCCCGAGCATGGCGTAATACAGCGGGTCCAAAGGACTCAGGCACATGGCATGGTCGACCTGGCTGCGGCCTTCCAGCTCGGCACCGCCGAGGGTGTTGGTCCAGGCCAGAGCATAAAAGCCCTGAGCGTAGTTCGGACTGAGTGAGGTTGCGCGTTCCAGCCAGGAGCGAGCCCGTTCCAGGTCGGCCTGTAACCAATAACTTCGTCCCATCGTGAAATTAACAAAGGGGTCCAGCGGATCGATATCGAGGCCGCGCTGGGCACAATTGCGAGCGAGCTGGACCTCGCCCGGGATGTCATTGGTCTGGCGCATAAACGCCGTTTGAAAATGCACGAATGAAAGGCCAGCGTGCGCCCGTGCAAAGTCCGGGTCCCTTTCTACGGCGTGCGCAAACAACCTGGCCGCTGCTGCGTTGTCATTTCGATTAAACCGATACAGGTGTTGCAAGCCGAGATGATACGCAGACCATGCATCAAGATTGTCGCTTGTAACCAACCGAGCGCTTGCCGCTTCGTGCAAGGGTATATGGATTTCAAGCGAGGTCAGGATTTTTGATCGAATCTCCTCGCGTACCGCATGAACGTCGTCCAGGTAGCCGGAATAGCGTTCGCCCCAGACAACCTCTCCATTTCGCGCATCCACCAATTCAGTGTAAACGACAAGCTGCTTCTCCTTGATCTCGACACTGCCGGCGAGGCAATAGCGTACGCCGAGCACGGCGCCGACTTCGCGCAGGTCTTGGTCGGGATCTCGAAAACGAAACGACGACCCTCTGGCGATGACAAGCAACCAACGCAGTCGGGCGAGCTCTGTAATCAGTTCGTGCGGCAAACCGTCGGCGAGCGTGTCATAGGGGCCGGATTCACCGACCACGTGAAACGGCAAAATGGCGATCGCGGGTCGCGTTAGTGTCGTCGGGTCTGATGCGGTGGAGTCCACATTGTTGTCGCTCGCTGAAACGGTACCGGGATCCGACACAGCGCGAACCTCGGCGACAAAGCGAAATCCCCGTCCATGGATTGTCTTGATAAGGCGCTGTGCCTTGCCGTCATCGTCGATGGCGCGGCGTGCTGACTTGACGCGGCTTGCCAGTGCGGCATCGGTAACGACCCGTCCGTCCCATAGCTTTTCAAATAGCTCTGCCTTGGGAATGAGCCGCTCTCGGTGTTCGACCAGATAGGCCAGCAATGCGAAAACCTGGGGTTCCAGCGGGCACGGGGCGCCATCTTTGCGCAGCTCAAACAGAGCCATGTCGAGCTCGAATTGACCAAAGCGGTAGTTCATCGCAATCAGCATAGAACACTTGCCAACGAACAACTAGAAACCTCCATGAAATCTCCATGCGGTCTGCAAGCTTGTCTGCAGCGGTGGATGTCAAATAGGTCCATCGGCGGGACGACCGCCATGACAGCAAAAAAAGGATCTCGATATGAAGCATCTTCAGACCGAATTACCGGCGTGCCTCCACGAAGGTGACATCTGTATCCAGGCACAAGATTGGGGCGATATGAATATTGCCCGTATCCGACTGCCAAAAGGCGCCGATGCCGAGCCATTGCTCGAGGGGCTGCCACGCAACCATTGCCAGTGCCCGCACTGGGGAGCCGTCCTGAAAGGATCCATTCACGTTCGCTACGAGGACGGGCGTGAGGAAACGGTTCACGCCGGGGAAGTTTACTACTGGCCCCCTGGGCACACGGTCAGGGTGGACGAGGACTATGAGTCCATCGAATTCAGCCCGAGTGAGGCGATGGGCGAAGTGATAGACCACCTGAACAAGAAACTGGCAAGTTAAAGGAGACTTCCATGCCATTAGTAACCATCGATGTAATCAAGAACGTATTCACACCACAGCAAAAAGAGCAGCTGATCGAAAAAGTGACCGCTGCGATGATCGAGGTCGAAGGCGAAAACATGCGTCCGGTGACCTGGGTGCGCATCAATGAGTTCGAGGGCGGCGACTGGGCCATCGGTGGGCAGCGCCTGTCAGCGGCGGATGTCCAGGCGATGTCGAAAGGGAAGGCGGCCTAGATACGACAGCAGCCTTGCGGCCGTCCGGTCATGATCTAGCGGCGGTGCAACAACACCATCCTCGCGGCGTTGTAACCGGGTGCGCCGGTCACCCCGCCGCCTGGATGTGTGCCGGCGCCGCACAAATACAATCCATCGATCGGTGTCTTGTAGTGCGACCACTTCGGCACAGGCCGCATGAAAAACATCTGTTCCAGCGAGATGTCGCCGTGAAAGATGTTTCCCTCGGTAATGCCAAAGCGAGCTTCGAGGTCAGGTGGTGCGAATACGCGCCGGGCGATAACCGCGCCGGGCACGTTGGGTGCATAACGCCCGATAATTTCGGTCACTCTGTCACCCAGTAATTCACGTTGCGTGTCCCAGTTGCCGTTCTGCAACCGGTAGGGAAGGTACTGCACAAAACAGGTCAGCATGTGCCGCCCTTGAGGGGCGAGCGTATTGTCTACATTGGATGCCAACACGCAGTCGACCCAAAGGTGATCGGGCAGTTGGCCGCGAGCGGCCGTATTGTAGATGTCTTCGGCTTCCGCCAGCGTTGGGATCAGGGTAAACAGCGAGCGCTCGGACTTGCTGTGACTGTCCGGCATGCCCTCAACGCGTGGCTCTTCCGACAGTACGAAATTGACTTTGCCGGCTGGCCCATCCATACGGATATTGGCGATATCTTGTCGAAAATCCGCATCCAGTTCGGATGCATCGACCAGCCCGAGAAAGGTTCGCTTCGGATCTGCATTCGACATTACGATGTTTGCCTCAATGCATTCACCTGACTCGAGTGTCACGCCGCTTGTGCGGCCGTTCGCGACATCAATGCTCTTAACTGCCGCATCGGTTCGAATCTCGACGCCCAAATCGATACAGGCGGCCCGCATCGCTTCGGTAATTGCGCCCATACCCCCGATGACGTGGCCCTGCCAGGCCTGTTGCCCGGCATCGCCGCCGCTCAGCAAATGAAACAACAGGCCCATGGCAGTCCCCGGCTGGTACGGGCCGCCATGCTTGCCGTACAGGCTGTTCGCGAGGATCAGCCGTTTTAGCTTGTCGGATTCAAAGTTTCGGTCGAGGAATTCACCGAGCGAGCCGGTCAGGAAACGTACGAGGCCGCTGATGTCCTCGCCGGAGACTCCCTTGAACCGCCGCAACAGACGCCATCCCTCCTTCAGTTTGCGGGCACCCTTCGCGTAGACATCGGGTGGTGGCTCAAGAAAAAATGGTTGCAGGTAGGCGGCCAGCTGCTTCAGCTCTTCTTCAACCGCAAAGAAGCGGTCGACATCATGCGGTGCGATACGCTGTAACTCCTTCCGCATACGTGCCTTGTCGGACCACCAGGACACAACGTCCCGGTCTTCGAAGGCGGCTTGCACCCCCGGACTGCAAGCGACCATTTTCAATCCATAACTGGCAAGCTTCAGATCGCGAATAATTTCCGGTCGCAACATGCTTGCGATGTAGGACGCAGTCGATACACGGCAACCCGGTGCAAGGTCGGGATCGACTTCTTCGGTGACGGCACAACCACCGACAATGTGTCGTCGTTCCAAAACAATGACTCGCTTGCCGGCCCGGGCCAGGTAAGCGGCCGCCGTGAGCCCGTTGTGGCCGGCACCGACAATGGCAATATCGTATTGCATAGCAACGCTCAAAGGGGTTGAATGGCACAGCATATATGACTTCCAAACATCAGCAACTTGAAGCCACACTGCCGGGCAGCTACTACCTGGACGATGCGCATTTTTCGCTCGAAAGTCGGCGTATTTTTCATGCTGAATGGTTTTGTGCCGGGCGTGTCGAAGGGCTCGATGAGCGGGGCGACTACCGCCTATTAAACGTCGCCGGCGAAAGCATTCTCGTGGTTCGGGACAGGGAGTTGCATGCGTTTCGCAATGTTTGTCGCCACCGCGGCGCGGAGCTTGTACCCAGCCCGGATAGGCGGGAACAAAACGGACGATTCGCGGCAGGAATTCGCTGCCCGTACCACTCGTGGAATTACCGCCTGAACGGCGAGCTGCACAGCACGCCGCACCTGGACGTCGACAAGTCCTGCCTTGGCCTGCACACGGTGGAAGTCGATGCCTGGGCGGGCTTCCTGTTCGTGCGGCTAACTCCCGGCAAGCAATCCCTTGTTGAATCGCTGGGCGCGATCCCGGGACGCGTGAAGAACTATGACCTTGGGAGTTTGCGAGTCGGGCACAGCATCGACTACAAGGTGGCGAGCAACTGGAAAGTCATCCTCGAGAACTACAACGAGTGCTACCACTGCGGTGGCGTGCATCCGGAGCTGTGCAAAATTGTGCCCGCGTTTCGCATGCAAGGGGGAGCGGGTCTCGACTGGGAGGCCGGAGTTCCGCAAAAGGAAGGCACCAACACGTTCACGTTATCCGGCACGACCAATCGCGCACCGTTTCCGGGCCTCGACAGCGACGAACAAGAGCGCCACAAGGGCGAGCTGATCTACCCGAATTTCATGCTGAGCCTGTCAATGGATCATGCAGCCGCTTTTTACCTCTGGCCTCGATCACCCGGGCATACCGATATTCGATGTGATTTCCTGTTTCACCCCGACGAGATGGCGCGCGACGATTTCGATCCGATGGATGCGGTCGAGTTCTGGGACCTGGTTAATTGGCAAGACTGGACGATTTGCGAAAGCGTGCAACGGGGCATGGGATCGTCGTCGTTCACGTCCGGGTTCTACGGGCCGATGGAGGATTTAAGCCTCGACATTCGGAACTACGTTCGGGAACGTCTGAAGTAGAGCTCGCGTGCGCGCTGTTTCACCGTGTTCGGTAACTCATCCTGCGCTAGAAAATGACCAGGCTGACGCTGGCAAGCGCTACGCCCATCGCCGCTCCGACGACGACATCGCTGGGATAATGCAAGCCCAGAATGACTCGCGATGCGGCAACCAGTAGCGCGAACACGCTGGTGACGGGCGTCAGCGCCGGTTCAAACTGGGACAGCAGAATCGCGAAGCAGGTCGCGTGCAACGTGTGGCCGGACGGGAAGCTGTATCGGTCTAGCGGCGCGGTCCCGCACAGGATTTCGCTATGGTTGATAAAAGGCCGCTCCCGGACCAGGCGATTCTTCATACGCTTGTACAGATAGACCCCGGCGGCACCAGTTATTGCCATCTGCAGGACCGGCAATAAGGCCCGGGGCCCCTGCAGGATGATCAAAAGCACCGCCATTGCCGCCCAGAAGCCACCGTCGCCAAGTCGACTGACCGTCGAGAAAAAATGGCGAATCCACAGCCGATGACTGAGTTTGTTGATTGCGAGGCATAGTTCACCTTCGATGTCATTGAAATAGTTGATAACCGGGTACATGGGTGTTTCCAGAGTCCTCCAGTGCGGGCAATTCTCACCGTGCTCTGAGAAAGTTCGATGAAGATGCCGTGACACTTGCATGACAGCCGGGCACGGCGGTCACCAAAAGTTCATACGGCTGAAAAAGCACCGTCACAATTCCTGTACAGAATCTGCCGTATGCGTATAGCTATCGCGACAGACGCCTGGTCACCCCAGGTAAACGGTGTTGTCACAACGCTCAGCCAGACGCGTGAGGAATTGCTCGCGCAGGGGCATGAGGTATTGATGATTACCCCGGAAGGGCGCCGGACAGTAGGCTGCCCAACCTATCCCGAGATTCGACTCGCATTGTTTGCGGGCCGGGGCATCCGGAAGGATCTTGATGAGTTCCGGCCGGACTGTATTCATATTGCGACCGAAGGTCCGGTCGGAATGGCAGTGCGCCGCTATTGCCTGGCGCGCGGCCTTAAATTTACGACCGCCTATCACACGCAGTTTCCTGAATACGTCCGGGCGCGCGTCCCGGTTCCCGTGAGCGTCACCGTCAAACTCTTGCGGTGGTTTCATGGCCCCGCCGTACGAACCATGGTCCCCACAGCCGGAGTGAAGCGCTTGTTGGATGATCGAGGTTTCGAGAACGCGGTGATCTGGACCCGGGGCGTGCGCTGCAATATTTTCAATCCGGACGACCCGGTTGACTACGACCTGCCCCGGCCGATCTGGATTTACACCGGCCGCGTTGCGGTGGAGAAAAATATTGCCGAGTTCCTGGATCTGGATCTTCCGGGCAGCAAGGTCGTTGTTGGCGACGGACCGGATCGCAAGCGACTGACTGCGCTATACCCGGAGTGCCATTTTATCGGCTACAAATTCGGTCGTGATCTTGCACGTCACGTTGCCGGCGCCGATGTGTTTGTATTCCCGAGTAAGACGGATACCTACGGAATCGTCATGCTGGAAGCCATGGCCTGTGGTTTACCTGTGGCAGCCTTCCCGGTGACCGGGCCGATTGACGTGATTCGCCACGGGCAGACGGGCATTCTGAATACCAGTCTCAAGCACGCCTGCAACGCCGCGCTGAACCTCAATCCAGAGGACTGCCGGCGCTATGCGGCATCACGAAGCTGGCAAAATTCGGCCGAACAGTTTCTGTCGCACCTCGCCATCAATGATCGGTGCGGTCCGAATAGTCGCGGAAATCCTCAGAAAATCGAGTCCGCTGTATATGGGAAAACTGATCAAGCTTGCTCTGCAAATAGTTGAAAAACCTTACATAGCAAAATTGCGTCGATTGGACCGGCTCCAGATCCGGAGCGGGCATTGCTATGCTATCTGCCAATAATCAATAACAAAAACCATCCACAAGTCCAAGCAAGAACGCCGACCAAAAGTCTTTCGTTTCTAGTTGCTTTACTGGTCGGGCCCTGAGTCATTCAAACTTTGGAGCGAACTGGCAATGCAATTATCGACGACCTACAAAAGAGTTGCGCTGTTCCTGGCGCTGTGCGGTTGCATGACCGCGAACGCGACGATGGTTCAACAAATGAACCTCGGCGAAATGACCATCAATGCAGACAAGATTTTTCGCGGCACCGTGGTCTCCGTGAAAAGTGGCAAAGTTACGGCCGGTGGCAGCGAGCTTCCGACGGTTACCTACACACTGCGGGTCAGTGAAACCTTCAAAGGCAATACCCGTGCACCCGACGGTAAGGCAGGTGATGTTGTGGTTGTCACCATGGTGGGTGAGCTCAAATCTGCAAACGCTGATGGCGATATTCGACGATTCGTGCCCTTTCGGCCGCCGAATCTTGAGAATGGCAAGGAATACCTGCTCTTCACCACCGCTCCCAGCGCACTGGGCTTATCGATGACGGTCGGTGTAGGTCAAGGCGCTTTTCGTTTTCTTGATGGTGATCTGGTGCTCAACGACGCGAAGAACTCCGGACTGTTCAGAGACATGGACAGTGCCGGTATGCCCGAACGCGGGCCGATACCGTACTCGGCGATTGCCGAGCGTATCCGCAGCCTGACAGCCAACTAGGGGGGGGCGAACAATGAAATCCATTAATACAAAAAAAGTTATTCGTTCCGCGATCGCGATCATCGGGCTGGTGGTTTCTTCGACAGCACTGGCGGGTGGCCCGCTGGCGGTTTGTAATTCGGGTCAGCCTTTTGCATGGCCTAATGGCGGCTCCAATGTGCCGTTTAATCCCGACCAGGGCAGTCTCGGTGTTCTCGATAACGCGGCGGCAACCCAAGCCGTGAGTGACGCGTTCCAGGCCTGGGGTGACGTGAGTACGGCGACTATCAGCTATCAAAACGCCGGTACGCTGGCGGTTGATGTCGACGTTACAAACTTCGGTCCCTATTACTCACCTGCGGCACCCGACGGCGTGTCGGCGATTGTGTTCGACGACACCGGCGAAATTTTTGACACCCTGTTCGGACCTGGCTCGGGAATCCTCGGCTTTGCGGGACCTGAGTGGCTGAACTTCGCAAGCTGTGAAATTCTTGAAGGTGTGTCATTCCTGAACGGGCCTGCAATCGGTACGCTTGAGGGCTTGCTCGATCTGATGGTGCACGAGTTTGGTCACTACTCGAACCTCGCGCACTCAGAGGTCAATGGCCAGTTGTTCATCGGCGTAGGCGACAGCAGCGGACCCGGCACCTCGAATACGTTTGGCAATCCGCCGTTCCCGGATCCCGCCGACATAATTGAGACGATGTATCCGTTCCTGTTCAGCAACATTGATCAGCGATCACGAACGCCGCATGCTGACGACATCGCCAGTCTTTCGCGTATTTATCCAACAGCGGACTACGCGGCGACGACCGGAAGTATCAACGGAACTATCTACCTCGGCAGCACGCGGGTAACCGGTGTGAACGTTATCGCGAGAAACGTTGACGACCCGTTCGTCGATGCGATTTCCGGCATCAGTAGCGATCAGACGGATGACTTTTCGCAGGCGAACCCGTTTACCGGTATATACAGTCTCGGCAACCTGACACCCGGTGCGCAGTATGCCGTTTACGTCGATGAGATTCTCGACGGTGGATTCAGTACGCCACTGAGCAGTCCGTTGCCAGGCGAGGAAGAATTCTGGAACGGAGCCAATGAATCCAGCAATTCACTCACGGACATTGCGACCGAGTTCGAGGCTATAACGGCCTCGGCTGGAGCGCCGGTGAACGGTATCGATATCCTGTTCAACACGCCGCCCCCGGGACTGCCGCTGCCGATCTCCGACGATGGCAACGTGCAAATTCCCTTGCCGTTTGAGTTCTGTGTAGCAGGTCAGGCCTACGATTCGGTGTTTATCAACGGCAACGGTTTCCTGACGCTGGGCGCCGCGGCAACCGGCTCGACATTTTTCGAGAATCCTGCCGATTTCCTGAGTGGTCCTCCCCGTGTTGCAGCATTCTGGGATGACCTGAACCCGGAAGACGGCGGCAGCGTCATTTATGAGCAAACCGATCGGTCGTTCACAGTGAGCTGGGATTCGGTGCCGGAGTTTGCGCTCGGTGGTGCTAACTCAGCGACAGTGACGTTGCGGGACAACAGTTCGCGGTGTGCTCCCGGTGGAAACGACGACGATGACGATCTTGAGAATGGATTCGGTTCGTATGGTGGTGGCAACCACCATGGATACTTCTTCGGCAACGACGTGAAAATATCGCATGGCGAAATTTCTTCTACCGACGGCCTGGTAGGCGTCAGCTCCGGTGCATTTGCGACCAGTGGCTTTGAGGAAGAAGTTGACCTGAGCAGTCGTAGCCGGGATGGTCGCAGGCCGCTGAGCATGTATTTCGATGCGGCTGTGTACGAGCAGTTTACGGACAGTGATGTCGACCTTGCGAACGGGGATGTCAGGTTTATTGGTGTCGGCAATCGTTTCCGCGATCGCTTCGAGCACAACGACAGCATCGACCGGGCAGCCAGGGTTTCACTGCCATTCGACAGCATCAATACGGCGTGGAAATTTACGAGTATCGCGCCGTCGGCTGATGATATCGATTTTTACCAGTTCAGCGATGAACTTGAAGCCGGCACGACGCTGGTCGCCGAAGTACTGACGGGCCAGATCGACAGCGTGATGGGTTTGTATCGCTGTGAGACGACGACGAAGAGCAAGAGTCACTGGTGGTGGTATAAGCCGAAGCCACGTTGTGATGCAGCGACTGCAGAACTCGTTGCTTTTGACGACGATGGCGGCAACAACCTCCTGTCACGCATCGTCTACGAGATTCCCGAGGACGGCACCTATGCGCTGGCAGTTACATTCTGCTGCGACTACGACTTCGACGGCGTTGATCCTGGCCAAGGTGATCCGCTCGATGGCGGTCGCTACGTTCTGGATGCGTTTGTCATCGACGGCGTGTTGCTCGAACTCGGCGATGAGTCGTTCCAGGAAGTCGCTTTGGACTTCGACTTCCCGTTCCAGGGAGAAAGCTACAACAGCGTGTTCGTCAACTCGAATGGCTACCTGACCTTCGGCGACGGGGAAGTATTCAATTACATTCCAAGCGTTGCTGGCCTGGAGAGCGGCTTGCCTCGAGTCGCCCCGCTTTGGATTGATCTGGATCAAAGCAGCGGCGGCATGATTCTGGCGACGAATGATCCAGGTTCCCTGACGGTGAGCTATATCGGAGTACCGGAGTACTTCTTCGGTGGCTCAAATACCTTCTCGGTGACGCTGGATTCCAGCGGTAGCGTATCCATGTCCTTCTCCGGACTGACGGCACCCGAGGGCCTGACAGGTGTCGCAGCTGGCGGAGGAGCACCGGGTACGGCTGTTGACTTGTCCACCAGCACGACCTGGCCGGTCGGTGAATCAACCTACGAACTGTTCGACTTCATCGCGAGTCCGTTCGATCTTGATGGCGCGGTATTGACGTTTGAGTAACGGGATTGGCGGGCCTTCGGGCCCGCCGTCTTTCTAGCAGCCGCGCGAATAGAACCAGGCGTTGGGTTTGCCCTGCCGGCCATAGGCGGGGACCCACCCGGTGAGGCCAGACTTCGATTCACCGCCCAAACAGGGGTCTGTTTCGAGTACCTCGACACGGAACCAGGGCATACCTCCGATTTCGCTAACTTCCAAAACGTCGAGCGAGTATTCGTATTGCTGGTCGCCGGAAGCCAATGCCTTGCGAACCGGGATTCCGGCACCGGCCTCGGGCCAGACCAGGCCACTCCATTGATCGGTAAGGTAGGCAAGGCGCCGGACAGGCAATTGCGGGTAGGGAAACCAGGTGCCGGCGTCTTCTGCTGAGATCCAACCGAAGTTGTCGTGCAGCTGTATCCGGTACCAGCCGGGACGCTTCGCAACGACGACCGCACCCGGCTGTTCATAGGCATATTCCTTCGACGTGATGTCATCAAAGGAATGAATCTCTCCAACCAGCGATGATGAGAGTGACGGTTCCGCATAGACATTGACGAAACCCCCGTGGGCGAGTGCCTTCAAGTCCAGCAGACCGACAAGTTTTTCATTTCCGGGATCCGACGGATCGGGTGCATTCGCGGAAACTTCGCGTAACACCTCGAGACCGAAGTAGGCATTGAGTTGTCCAGCCACAAAACGCGCCGGCACATCGACAAACCCGACCGGCTCGTCAAGACGGGTGGACAGATGCACGCGAGTGCCATTGCAGCTGTTGACCCAAAGTTGTCCGGAGTCGTTTTCGCCGGGTTCCGCGAACACCACGTAAATTGCGTTGATGTCAGGTTGCAGGCCGCAAGCGGCGGTACTGGATTCTGTTGCCAGCCGGATCATTGATCCTTCCAGCTGCGCCGAACTGCCACCTTTGTAGGGCGATGCTAGCAGCTCGAATTCGAGTTCACGGTGATCGACCTGTTCTGTTGCAGCGACGAGCCGTGCCATGGCCACGAATTCAGCACGCTGAAAATAGTCGGCAAATGGTAATTGCGCGCAGCGGCAGGCTAATGCGGGTGCGGGCATTGCGACTAACAGCAAGGCGAGAGCGCCAGCCAGGCGCATCAAACTTTTTTTCTCACTGCCCAGACAAACAAAAACCCGAAGAGAATGCCGATGGGTGCAAAGGCGAATGGTCCGATAATGAACTCAAGGCCATGGGGGAACCCCAGAAACTGCCGTGCGGGCAGGTATTTCGGCCAGAACTCGAGGTTAACAAACACAGCGACCAGCAATACCGGGATGACACCGCCCAAAGCGTAGGCAACAGAACCGGACCAGGTTTTTCGCACGAACTTTCTGATGAGCAACAAGAGGCCGACCAGCAACAGGGGCGACAGGCCAAGGATGCTGACGACGAACAGGTTGTTCTTTTCCGCCAGGTACTGGTCCCCGATTGCCGGGATAATCGCAAGCGGATCCATGCCCCGGATCAGACCGGAGGCGATAAAAACGAGTACGGGAATGATCAGCAGTGCGACAGCCGAGGCCGCCAACACTTGCGTCGTTGTCAGTTGTTTGTCAAACATCATTGCCATTGTATTGGCAGTTCGAAAGTCTACGCAAATTTCAATACTGAGCGACTATTGAATTTTACAGCCCATTCGCCGAGTTTCGCCGGCTCCATGGCCGCACTGTACAAATAGCCCTGGGCGTAGTCGTAGCCGCACTGTTTGAGGAACGTCGCGTCTGCAGCAGTTTCGACACCCTCGGCGACGACCTTCAGGCCCAGCGCGTGTGCCATCTGGACGGTTGATTCGACGATAACCTTGTCGCCGTCATGATCCTGCATATTCATGACAAATGACTTATCGAGTTTAAGCGCATGTACCGGCAGATCGCGTAAATAGGCGAGGGAAGAGTAACCGGTGCCGTAATCGTCGATCGAAATAAGTGCACCCAGTTCGCTTAGCATTCGAATGACCTTCAATGCCCGCTCAGGGTCGACCATCATTGCGCTTTCGGTGATCTCGAGTTCAATGGCGCTGGCCTCAACTCCGGCGCGAGCCATCAGCTCACCGATGCGCTCGGGAAAGGCATAGTTCTGAAGCATTCTGGCGGACAGGTTGATCGCAACGCGCAGAGCAAGGCCTTCTTCGCGCCAGGCGACACTCTGTTTGAAAGCCTGGACCAATGTCCATTCGGTCAGCGGCTGAATCATGTCCGTTGATTCGGCCATCGCGATAAACTCATCGGGCCTCACAGCACCAAGCTCAGGGTCGTGCCATCGAAGGAGTGCCTCAACACTGTCAACGCGCTTTGTCACGAGATTGATCTGTGGCTGGTAGTGCAGCTCCAGCGTCTCATCAGTAATTGCCCGGCGAAGCTTGCTGGCGATCGCCAGCCGCCGAACACTGTGATGATCCTTTTCTGCACTGTAATACTCGAAACCTGTGCCATTGCGCTTGGCGATGTACATGGCGACGTCCGATTGCTTGAACAGGGTTTCGGCATCTTTCGCATCCTGCGGAAACAGGGCGATACCGATGCTGAGTCCGATATCAATGGCCACACCGCCTGTTTCAATCGGCTTTTTGAGGCACTCGATAAGTTTTCCCGATAGCCCCGAGATCTCATCGACGCTCCTGAACCGGTCCACAACCAGGGCGAATTCGTCACCACCGATCCGGGCGATAAAACCATCGTCCTGAGCGACACTGGCAAGACGCCGGGCAACCTCGTGCAAGACGTAGTCACCGACATTGTGGCCGAGGGTGTCATTGACTTCCTTGAACCGATCGAGATCGATCATCATCAACGCAACCGACTCACCGTCGCGTTGCCGGGCAAGGCTGGTGTCAAGGTGGGCGGAGAGCGCCGGGCGGTTTGGCAGCGTCGTCAACGGGTCGTGTGTGGCCTGAAACTGTAATTGCCGGAGTTGTGCTTTTCGCTCGCTGATATCGCGAATGATCGCGGTATACAGGTGCTCGTCATTCAACTTCACACGGCTGATTGATACGTCGATTGGAAATGTATCGCCGTCGCTTGTGAAGGCATCGAGCTCAATGACCTTATTCGAGAGCTTGGCGAGCGAATCCGGCAATATACTATCGCTATTGTCGACGAGGCCCGGTACGAATTGCAGTAGCGAAAGTCCCACCAGTTTACCGTTGTCGAATCCGAACAGATGATGGGCGGACGGGTTGGCCGTTTTGATGGTTCCTGCTTCGTCGATACAGATTATGCAGTCGGTCGAGGACAGAACAACGCTTTTGAGGAGCGCATCGCGGCGCCTGAACCCGATCGCATAGGCAATTGACCGCAGGGTTACCGACTCGAGCGACTGTAGCGTCGCCAACAGGTACGCCATCAGTGCGCCGACCGAGAAGGGCAGAACACTGATGATCATGGTGCTGAAAGCGAAAGCTGCGATAGAGGCTGCCGGCACGACTGCTATCGCGCAACCGAGCAGCACCAGGTTTTCTCGCCATGAGCGCCGTCCGAACAGGAAAGCGAGCAGTGCCGTCCAGGCTGCAACCAGGATCCAAAGAATGTGAGTCGGAATGGGCCGATGCGGTCCCTGCCGCAGGGTTTCAAATGCGAGCGCCTGTACCACGACACCGGGGAGAGATTGATGAACCGGCACCGGAACCGTGTCGCCCAGTTCGATTGCCGTTGCACCGACGAGTATGGTTTTTTCGGCAAAATGAACGGCGGGAATTCGATTTTCGAGTACGTCGATGAAAGAGATGAACTCAAACGACGCCGGATCGATTGAATAGTCGATAAAAAGATTTTCAGCGCCGATGTTCGTTGTTCCACTGAGACGCGCAGCGGCCGATGGCAGCGTGTCGCTACCGTGCGCCGCAAGCGGCAGTCGTCTCACAAGGCCGTCAATGCTCGGCACAAAATTGACCGTAGCAATTTCAGCATGTCTTGAGAATGCCGGGAGAGGCCTGGTTAGAATAATGTCGCTGTCCACCGGAGATG
Organism: Gammaproteobacteria bacterium; assembly: GCA_030426325.1. GTDB lineage: Bacteria > Pseudomonadota > Gammaproteobacteria > Steroidobacterales > Woeseiaceae > UBA1847. The sequence goes on from JAUHYO010000034.1 coordinate 14,963, forward strand.
CAAATTGGTAGAAGGCGGGCAGAATAATTGGCGACCCACGCCAGTTGGCAAGTGCAGACTCAAGCTGCAGATCGTCTTCCGGGTTGGATGTCGAACTGAAGTCAATATCGAGAAATACCTTCCGGGGAGATGCCGGTGCAATTTGTCGGATCAGGTCGGCGTGGAAGCGCCTGGGCCAAGGCCATTCGCGAAGGCCGGCGAGGCTCCTGGCATCTATGCCGATGATCACGACGTCGCTATCGACAGGGCGCTGCAGCATCCGCATGCCGGTGTCGGCAATACCGAGTTCGAGCTTTCTCCCCAGTTCTGACTGCGCAACAAGCCATGCGACGGCGAAAGCTGCGATCGCAATGAGCAGCGTGGAATAGCGACGCCAGTTCATGAGTTACAGGCTAAAGGCCGAGCAGGCCGCCGAGATCCGGTACGGCGTCTTCAATGACGACCACCGGAATTTCCACATCAACCTCGGGAATAGCATCAATCTCCAGGTCCAGCTCAACGTCAACAACCGCATCGTCGATATCGACGTCGATCGTCGTATCGCCCACGTCAAGACCGACATCGAGTGTTCCGGCATCCAGACCCGTATCCAGTGACAGATCACCGGCGTCGACGCCGGTTTCGAGCGAGAGGTCGCCGGCATCGAGGCCAGCATCAATTGAAATGTCACCTGCGTCCAGGCCGGCATCAAGCGAGAGGTCGCCGCCATCAAGGCCGGCATCGAGAGAAACATCACCGGCGTCAAGGCCAGCATCGAGCGAGAGATCGCCCACATTCACCCCGGCATCGAGAGAAATGTCTCCAGCATTCACCCCGACATCCAGGGATACTTTGCCAATATCCAGGTCGGCCCCGAGGGACGCGGGACCTGCATTCAGGTTGACTCCGATTGTGCCGCTGCCGAGATTGCCGCTGAGTCCCAGCCCGGTACCTGTTCCACCGCCGAGCTTGATGCCGCCCGGACCTGGTGTCGATCCGGTCCCTGACGCTCCGCCCGCGTTACCATCCTGTTCACCACCACCGGATGCGGACGTTCGAGCGTCGGTTTGTGCAACCGGTTCGCCATCGTCCATGGTGATGACGGTAATTCGTGTGTCGTAACGGCCACGCGTTGCAATCTGACCTTCATACAACTGGATCACCTCATCGATATCTTCAGCTTCG
>JAUHYO010000366.1 GCA_030426325.1 Gammaproteobacteria bacterium
CGTCGTTTCAGGCTGCAATGGTCCGTCTCGGTGGCGGATCCTTTGTCATCTCACCGGACATGTCGATTCACGGCATCGAGTCACGGCCTGGCATTGTGATGGACGGAGCGGCGGCCGAACATATCCGCGAGGCCATTCCGGTAATTGCGTCCTATGGCGATGCGATAGGAATCCGCGCGTTTGCAGAGCGAAAGAGTATTGAAGCGGACCTCGCAGAGACAGAATTCAAAACGATGACCGGCCTCGCTAACAAGCCGTACATCAATATGGAATCAGCCATGAACCATCCCTGCCAGAGTCTGGCGGACTGGAAAACGATGGATGATTTTTCCGTTCCCGCCAATGGCGGCAAGTTTGTTCTGAGCTGGGCTTACCACCCTCGCGCACTGCCATTGGCGGTACCGGCGGCGACTCTGCACATGGCGGCGATGCGCGGCATGGACGTCACCGTGCTGAGACCGGAAGGCTTCGAATTGCCCGATCCGCTAATGAAAAAGGCAGTAGCAGCGGCAGAAGTATCGGGCGGGTCGGTCACCGAAACCGACCAGCGAGCGGAGGCCATGGAAGGCGCGCACATCATTTATGCAAAGTCGTGGTCTTCAACCCGTCACTACGGCAAAAAGCTTGACGACCAGAAACTTCGCGAGCAATACCTGAACTGGTGTGTTGACGAAACATGGTTCCAGACGGCAAAGGACGACTGCCGCTTCATGCACTGCCTGCCAGTCCGTCGCGGGGTGGTCGTCGCCGACGAGATTCTTGATGGTCCGCGGAGCATTGTTATTCCGGAAGCACGCAATCGCATGCTCGCGCAGATGGCGGTGTTGCACCAGATGCTGGGGAAAACATCATGATAGCCAACAAGGACCGCGCCATTGTTGTCTCGGCGCTCAAGCATGCCGCGCCCTACATTCGACTCTTCAAAGGCAAAGTATTCGTTATCAAGGCCGGCGGTGAGGTTTTCGTTGATGCCGAAAAAACGAAGGCCTTGATGGAGCAGGTCGGGATATTGCACCAGGTTGGCGTCCGGGTGGTCCTGGTTCATGGGGGCGGACCGCAATCCACGGAACTCGCCAAAGCACTTGGGCATGAATCCACATTCATTGACGGACGTCGAGTGACCGACGGCAGTTCACTGAGTGTCGCAACGATGGTACTGAATGGGCAGATCAACACGCGCATACTCGCGACCTGCCGCGACCTGCAGATTCCGGCCGTTGGCATCAGCGGTGTTGATGCCGGCCTGATCCGTGCACACAAACGGCCGCCCATCGAACGCGCTGGTGAGGCGCCCCTCGACTATGGTTTTGTCGGCGATATCGATGCGGTCGATGCCGATGTCCTGCGTAAACAGCTGGACAACGGCCTGATGCCGGTCGTCAGTCCCCTGTCCTGCGACGAATCGGGAAACATTCTGAACATCAATGCGGACACCGTTGCAGCTGCCATTGCCGCTGAACTCAAGGCAGAGAAACTGATGCTCGCCACCGGTGCTGCCGGTATTTTTGAAGACATCAACGATCCCGGTTCACTGATTTCCTATATCGACCGATCCGCCCTGCAAAAGCTCCGGGACTCCGGCAATCTCGCCGACGGCATGATTCCGAAAGCTGCGGCAATCGACTGGGCAATTGCGAACGGCGTGCAGCGAGTGCACGTCATTTCCAGCAAGGCGCCCGACAGCATATTGCTCGAGATCTTTACCAATGAAGGTACCGGCACACTGGTCGTCGACGACATTGCCGCGCTTTCGCCTGCCGAACAGACCCATTCGCCATGAGCCGACTTTGGGACAAAGGCCTGCCTCTGGACGAGCGTGTACTTCGGTACACCGCCGGCGAAGACCACCTGCTTGATGCACGACTCGTTCATTACGACGTTCTCGGCTCGATCGCGCACGCAGAAATGCTTGCCCAGCAGAAGCTGATCAGCGACGAGGATTGCGCCACGATTTGCGCCGGCCTGCGTACACTCGCTGACAGCTTTGCAGCAGGCGAATGGCACATTCGCCTGGAAGACGAAGATGCGCACACTGCGCTCGAAACTCGTCTGACGGACGCCATCGGTTCGACCGGTGGCCGCCTGCATCTAGGGCGCTCGCGCAATGACCAGGTGCTGACCGCGCTGCGACTTTATTTGCGGGACGCCGCAGCCGACCTGGCGGACCGGGTCCTTGGACTGCGAACGTCAATCAACGGACTCGTTGAGCGGCAAGGTGACGTCGAACTTCCGGGTTACACCCACATGCAACACGCAATGCCGTCATCAGTGGCCCTGTGGTGCGGTGGTTACGATGAAGGTTTTGCCGACGCCGAGCACGGTCTGCACAGTGTTCAAAAGCGCTTTAACAAGAATCCGCTGGGGAGTGCCGCCGGCTATGGCACGCCCGGGCTGCCACTTGACCGAGACGCAACCACCGCGAAACTGAATTTCGAGTCGACCCAGGAGCCGGTAACGGCGGTGCAGTTGTCTCGCGGCAAAGCCGAGAGCGCGCTGCTGTTCGAGATCACGCTCCTGCTGCAGGATCTCGGCCGAATGGCCAGCGATCTGTTGTTGTTCTATACACAGGAGTTCGCGTATATCAGCCTGGCCGCTGAAGTGACCACCGGTTCATCCATCATGCCGCAAAAGCGCAATCCCGACGTACTTGAGCTTTTGCGTGCAAGTTCGGCAACGGCGCACGCCGCACTGGACGAATCCCTGATGATCACCGCGAAACTGCCTTCGGGCTATCATCGCGACCTGCAGCGATTGAAAGCACCGCTATTTCGCGGTATCGACCTGGCGATCGACAGTGTCGATATCATGGCCTACCTGCTGTCAGGGCTCGAATTCCGGCCTGAAAACATCAAGCTCGATGAAGGGATATTCGCAACCGCCGAAGCCTACCGGCTGGTTCACGACGAGGGGATTCCGTTTCGTGACGCTTACCGCCAGGTGGCAAAACGATACGCAAAATGATGCCCGTTTCATCGCCCGTCGCTCTATACTGGCAGCTCGCTGAATAACCAGATAAAAGGTCGACGACATGAAACGCCTGATGATCCCGATGGCCACCATCCCGTTG
>JAUHYO010000035.1 GCA_030426325.1 Gammaproteobacteria bacterium
GGTACTGGCATCCGTGTTCTTTGCGCTGGACCTCTGGTTCTGGCACCGCAGTATTCTTTTCATTGGCCCGGGGCTTTCAACGCTGCTGGCAAATTTCCAGGTGTTTTTCATGATGATCGCGGGCATCGTGCTGCTCCGGCAGGTGCCAAGCGTAATGCAGATGATCGCCGTACCGCTCGCGCTGTTCGGCCTCGCGATGATTGTTGGCTTCGACTGGAGTGGCTTGCCGCAGAACTACCAGCTCGGTGTCATTTTCGGCCTGCTGACGGCAGTCGCCTACGCAGGCTACATGCTGTCACTGCGAGAGGCGCGTGTCGGCTCGACCTTCCGTGTGCCGACGCGTGAAGTTGCGGTCGTGTCCGTGCTCACGGTTTTTGCGATGGGTGCATCGGTCAGCATCGAAGGCGAGTCCTTCGCGATCCCGGGCTATGCCGACCTGGGCTGGCTTGTGGCCTACGGCGTGCTGTCGCACTGCATTGGCTGGCTGTTTATTGCGAGCAGCCTGTCGGAAGTCCGACCGATCGAAACGGGTCTTGCGCTTTTGCTGCAACCGACGCTCAGTTTCGTCTGGGATGTGATTATTTTCGACAGGCAAATGCTGGTGACCGAGTTCGTCGGCGCGGGAATCGCGCTGTTCGCGATTTATCTCGGCTTTCGCCCGAGCTCAAAGCAGATCTAGCGCGCCCGACAGCACTTTAATCTCAAACTCGGACTGCAGGGGTTGCACCTCGCCGTCAAGATGCGACGGAATCAGTTCATCGCATTGGATACGAAGCGATGTCACCGGGTGATGGAGGATTTCGCTTTCCTCGATATGCGTACCGTTCATCAATTTTGGCAACAGTGAACAAATGCGCCGTCGCGTGACCGGCTTTGCGATCAGCAGTTCGAGGCGACCGTCAGCATTCCCGGCCATCGGCGCAATATGAAACATGCCGCCGATCCAGGGGCCGTTGCTGACCGCTGCCAGTGTCACCGGTGCCTCCCACTGGAAATCATCTGCCGTAATTTTCAACCTCGGTGTCACGATGCCGCCGATCATCGTCCGGAAAATGGCGACGAGGTAAACGAGATCGCCCATCGGAATGCGAATTGACTGCGCTACACGCGTCACCTTCGCGTCGAATCCAACGCCGGCGCCATTGGCGAAAAAGCGGTCATTGAACTGGCCAATATCAATCTTCCTCGGCGTCTCGTTTGCCGCGATCCGATCGGCCAGCAGTGACGTCGCGTGCTCCCAGTTGAGCGGGATATCACAGGCCTTGGCAAAGTCATTGCCGGTCCCGGTCGGAATGACGCCAAGCCCGGCCTCCATGCCGGATCGCAAAATCCCGTTCACCGCCTCATAGATACTGCCGTCGCCGCCGGCCACAATGAGGCGTTTTGCCCCTTCCTGCAGCCTCGCGAGCACCTGCTTCTCAAGATCACCGGCGTGCTGGCTCACGTGCGGCTCGATATCGAGTCCCGCCTGCTGCAGAAGTTGAATAATCCGGGCCCGGCGCTTGCCGGCGCGGCCGCGGCCGGCGGTCGGGTTCAGAAACAGCTGGATTGTGTTACTGGACATGATTGCCGGGCCGGATTGAGGAATGCCGATGCTACAATGCGCGCGACTCTACTCGCAAAAAACGGATCGGCACAATGCTGGAATTGGGCGTCAAATTTCTGATCAGCTATTTCATCGGCTCATTAATGGGGGCGATGATCATCGGAAAGCTGCGCGGCGGTGTCGATATTCGCACGATGGGCAGTGGCAACGCAGGTGGTACCAACGCCTTGCGAACGCAGGGCGTCGTGTTTGCGATCGGGGTCGTCATAATCGATATCGGCAAGGGCGTGATTGGCGCTGGTGTCGTGCCGGGGCTGGAAATTCCCTTCGTACCTGCCGATCCAATCATTTCGCGCACCTGGCTCACTTTGTGTTGCGCCAGTGCCGTCGTACTGGGCCACGTCTGGCCGATCTTTCACAACTTCAAAGGCGGCAAGGGCGCCGGAACCCTGATCGGTACACTGATCGTCCTGGCACCGCAGTTGCTTATCGGCATCATTATTGTCTGGGCGTGGGTGCTCGTCCTGACAGGCTTCGTTGGGCTTGCGACGATGACGGCGGCCAGCGCGGTGCCGATCTACCTGGGCATCTGGTACCTGCCAGACCAGCAACCACTTTTCATCTACAGCATTGTCATGGCTGCCTTCATTATTTTCTGGCACCGCGCCAACATCGAGCGCATGCGTAGCGGCACAGAACATCGCAACACGTCCCTGATGATCTTCAAGCGCAAAGGTGGTGGATCGGACAATGACCAGTCTGGATGCTGACGCGATCCGCGACTATCTGCCCGGTGACGTCCGCAAGACGATTGGTCAGCTGGAAACCTTCGCAACGATCGAGTCGACCAACACCTACTTGATGCAGGCGCCCGGGCCGAGCCCGGGCCAGCTCCATATCGCGGCGACGAGCAACCAGACGTCCGGCCGGGGCCGCGACGGAAAAAGCTGGCACGCACCGCCGGGTTCCGGGGTGTGCCTGTCGGCTGCTTACACGTTTCCTTCGCAACCCAAAAACCTGCCGGCGCTGACGCTGGCGATCGGTCTGGCTGCGCTGACGGCCATGAAGGGCCTGGGCGCAAACGGTATTCAAATCAAGTGGCCGAACGATCTCGCCGCACGCGGCGGAAAACTCGGCGGCATCCTGACGGAAGTGCAGGCCGGTTCCGGCAAGAGCGTGACGGTCGTAAGCGGCATCGGCGTCAACGTTGATCTCTGCGACGACGTGCCTGCCGAAATGCGAAACGACTGGGCCAGGAATGTCGTGGACCTCTACGCCCTGTGCAACAAAAAGCCGTCGCTTGACGAGGTTGCCGCTGCGCTGGTTACACAGTTCGCAAACGCCTTTCAGGGATACGAGCTGGACGGGTTCGCGCCGCTGGTTGCCAAGTGGTCACAGCACGACTGGCTGGTGGGCCGGGACCTCGTTGTGCAAGTGGCCCAGGAAGAAATTCGCGGCATCGGCGCGGGCATTGCCGAAGACGGCGCGTTGCTGGTGGACACGCGTGCAAACGGAACCCGGCACATTGTGTCCGGGACCATCGTGCACGTAGGTCCGAGGGATTAGATGCGATGACCGCACTCTTGCTGGACGTCGGCAACTCCCGCCTCAAGTGGGGTGTGTACGAGGACGGCGAGATTCATCGAACCGGTCATATCGCGCTCGCGAATATCAAGGAAAAAGGCCTGAGCGTGTTGACGACAAAGTTACCGCGGAAAGCCGATGTGGTGTTTGCGAGCAACGTGGCCGGTACGAGTTTCGGCACGCGACTGTCGGGTGTTGTCGGCATGCACTGCAATGCCGATGTGCATTTCGCGCGTAGCGAGCGGCGCGGCTGGGGCATCACCAATAGCTATCGCCAGCCGCGACTGCTGGGTGTGGATCGCTGGGTTGCGATGATCGGCGCCTATGCCGAACTGAAGTCCGCCTGCCTCGTCGTTGATGCTGGCACCGCGGTCACACTGGATGCACTCGACCGTGACGGCAATCACCTGGGCGGCCAGATCATCCCGGGCGTAGAGACGATGCTGAACTCACTCTCCACCGCGACCAGTGACATCCCCGAAGTAAAAGCCTCATCCAAACCAAGCGCCGACGACCTGAAAATGTTCGGCCGCAATACCGCAGCGGCTGTCCGCGAAGGCGCCTACAACGCCGTGGCCGGTGCGATCGATCGGGCAACAAAGGCATTGCAATCAAGTGGATACCGGCCGAAGGTCGTCTTGACCGGCGGGGGCGCGTCGCGCATTCTTGGCGCGCTGGCGAAGGAACCCCTGCATCGCCCCAACCTGGTGTTACTCGGGCTTGCGCATATGCTGGAAAACGATCAATGAAAAACCTGCTCCTCATTTTGTTGCTGGCCAACATCCTCTACTTCATGTGGGGCCTGTTGAGCAACGAGGGGACACAGCCGGGCGTCGCATTGCTTGAAGAGTCTGAACTCGGACCGCCACTCAGTGTGAAGACAACGCGCGACAGCGATTCGGTGGCGAGTGTCGGTGCTGTGCTCGGCGCCGGTGAGCCATCGGCGCTGGAAGCGGTGGTCGGGCGAGCCTGCGTCACGATTGGGCCGTTTCGCGATAAGACGGACGCCGACTCGGCCGTCCTGGTTTACACCAGCGAAGGCATGAACGTGGAGTTGCGTTCGACGCGCGCACAAATATTCGTCGGCCACTGGGTGCAGATTCGCAACGTAGCGAGCGAAGCTGAAGCCAATACGATGCTCGCGAAGCTGCAAGGCGGCGGATTGTCGGATGCCTACCTGGTGCGCACGGAAGACGAGGGGCTGAAGATTTCCCTGGGCCTGTTCGGCGACCTCGAGCGTGCCGAGAAAATCGAACTTGAAGCACGGTCACTGGACCTCAACCCGGAAATCAGCCCGAGAACCCGGGAAAGCGACGTGTTTTTCGTCGATATCGGCCTGCCGCCCGGCAAGGGCGCCGGCGCCATTATCGAGAAGTATGGTGAAGACCGCGTGCTGCTTCGCGACCAGGCAACCTGCCCGCAATAGCGCCGAAACCGCTTAACCCAAGCCTTACAATTCCTTACAGCGTTCGCTGCTGCCCGCCCTTAGCATGTAGTCGTAGGGAGCAGTCGTAGTCCACGTATTACGGAGACAAACATGAAACAGACCATAGCAGTAGCGGCAGCGATCCTGATCGTGCTGGGCGTCGCCATCGACGCAAATGCCGGCGAGAAGGGCGAGCGTCGTGCTCCGCCTACATTCGCTGATATCGACACCAACGCCGATTCACTGATTAGCTTTGACGAGATCGAAGCGCACAAGGCGAGCCGTGGCAACAAAGGCAAGGGCGACAAGAAGCACAAGGAAGGCAAGGATCCGCAGGCGCGATTCAACAAAGTCGACGCTGACGGTGACGGCTACTGGAGTGAAGCCGAGTTTGACGCGGCGCGCGAGAAAATGCGCGAGCGTCGTCAAGAGCGTCACAAACGTCACAAGCGCGAGAAAGCAGATGAGGCCTCGCAGGACGAATCTGCGGAGTAACGGTACACTGACGCAATGACAGATTGCCCGATATCCAAAACGGTTGTTGCGTGAGTCCGTCCCGCATACTGATGGTCGATGACGATGTCGAGTTGTGCGACATGATCGTCACCTACCTGAATGAAGATGGCTTTAACGCGAGTGCGGTGCACAACGGTCCCGCCGCACTCGAGTTACTGCGCGCTGAGCGTTTCGACGCGCTGGTCCTCGACCTGATGATGCCCGGCATGAGCGGGCACGAGATATTGCGCAGGCTGCGTTCCGGCGAATCCGCTATGACTCCGATACCGGTCCTGATGCTCACCGCACGCGGCGACGACGTGGATCGAATCATCGGCCTCGAAAGCGGTGCCGACGATTACCTGCCCAAACCCTGCAATCTTCGCGAACTGGCCGCGCGACTGCGCGCGATCCTGCGCCGCTCGATGCAGAGTCCGGTTGCAAAGCAGAACGGCTCGGGCACGATTGAAGTCGGCGATATCAAACTCGACGCTGCACGCCGCGAAGTGAGTCTGGGCGGCAAGCCGCTGCCCCTGACCGGCGCTGAATTCGCGATACTGCAGAAACTGATGGAACACGTCGGCGAGGCGGTATCGAAAGACGTGCTGACCAAGTCAGCGCTCGGCCGAGAGTACCTGCCGTACGACCGCAGCATCGATGTGCACGTGGCCAACCTGCGGAAGAAACTGCAGTCCGACGACGCTGCCGACACGCCAATCAAAACCATCCGTGGTCTCGGCTACCAGCTGATCGATCTTCGCGAGCCTGCCTGACGTGCGCCGCCTGTATCTCAAAATTTTCCTTGCGATCTGGGTCGTCATGATCGTCTCGTCACTCGGCGCGGGCGCCATCATGCGCATGTTCCAGGATGAGATTTCGGCGGACCGGGTACGCTCATTCAGCGTCGAACGCTATTTCCTGCCAGGCATTGCCAGTGTCCTCGAGGAAGCGGAGGGTGAAGGACAGGCGGCGCTGGTCAAATCGTTCAAACGAAGCTGGCTGGTGAAAGGCCCGTTGGCGCTGCAACTGTCGGATTCAAACGGCGTGCTTCTGTTTCAGCGCGGTCCAGAGCGTCATCTCAATGCACTGCAATCCCCAGACGTTGACGGCAGATTGTGGCGCCATGAGTTCACACACGGCGACGAGACGTATTCCATCGTGGCATTGCCGATGGATCGCGGCCACAATCACCGCAAATACAAGTGGCTGTTTCCGAGAGACAGAGAGGGCGTATTGCTGCTGCTCGGCATCGCCATTCCCATCAGTATTCTTTTTAGCCTGCTGATTGCCCGCTACTTGATGCGTCCGTTGAAGTCATTCGAGCAGGCCGGCATGCGTTTGGCCGACGGCGATTTGTCGGCACGCGTGAACCCGGAAGTGTCGGCACGTGGCGATGAACTCGCGGATTTTGCGAACACGTTTGATCACATGGCGGAGCGCATCGAGAAGCTGGTGCATTCGCACAAGGACCTGCTGCGTGACGTGTCGCATGAATTGCGCTCGCCGCTGGCGCGCGTGCACGCGGCGTTGTCGCTGGCGAGGCAACGCACCGGCGGTGCTGTCGACAGTGAAATGGATCGCATCGAACGCGAACTGGACCGGCTCAACAGCCTGATCGGCAAGCTGCTGGCGTTTGCACGGCTGGATTCGAGGCGCATGCCGCTGGAAGAACAACTCGTCGATGTCGAATCGGTGCTGGCCGATGTGGTCGGCGATGCTGTGATCGAAGGCGCGGCCGACGGCAAGCTGGTTGTCCTGACCGAGACCAGCAAATGTAATGTCATGGGCGATGCCGAGATGCTCGCGAGTTGCTTCGAGAACATCATCCGCAACGCGATCCGGCATACGCGAAGCGGTACGGCGGTGGAAGTATCGATGACGGCGTCGGACGACAATGTCTGCGCGGTACAGGTTCGGGACCACGGCCCGGGCATCGACGAGCAAAACCTGGAAACTGTGTTCGAGCTGTTCCGAAAATTCGACGACCAGGGCGGAGAGAACACCGGCAGCTCAGGCATCGGCCTCGCGATCGCGAAGAAAGTCGTTGCGCTGCACAACGGTGAAATCTCGGCGGCCAACGCGCCGGAGGGTGGATTGATTGTCACCGTGACGTTGCCGCTCGCAGACGCGCCTGCATAAGCCTGCACATTCCTTACAAAGCATCACAGAATCTTCACAGTCATTGATGCCGCGATCGTTTATCGTTTCGCCTAAGTAGACAGTCATCTCCTCGCCAGTTCGACGCTTGTCGGATGCTTTGAATCTCGACTCTCCCTACGCCCCCTCTATCCCCCAAGAGGCGGTGTCCAACGAGCAAAGGGCTGGCGAGGAGTTTTTCTTGAAGGGACCTCATTGAACACGACAAGAACCCTGGTGCTGGCGGCAGCAATAGCCGCTTTAGTCACGTTGGCCGGCTGCGCCTCGAAGAAGCCGGAGCCCCGCCCGGCGGAAGTGAACCGCTTCGACCTCGATGGCGATGGCTTCCTGACGCCGGAGGAGTATTCCGCCAGCGCACTGAGCAATGTGATGTCCTTCGAGTACCTGGACACCGACGGTGACGGTCTTTTGAGCCGGCGCGAGCTGGAATTCCAGGCCGGCGGCGGCTCCCGAGGCCGCGGTGGCCGAGGCGGCAAACGCCCTGGCGGCGGCCAATTGTCCTGATTCCCGGGCAAATCCCTTGTCAGACCGACGCTAACATAGAATAATCCGCTGCCCGCGCCCCCTGCGCGGCCTCAGCCGGCATAGCTCAGTTGGTAGAGCAACTGATTTGTAATCAGTAGGTCCCGGGTTCGACTCCTGGTGCCGGCACCATTTCGTCAGCGATAACCGCTCGGTGGCGACCGGCGGTCTTCAGACGTAACGCGCCAGGTGTTCGACCTTGTCTCGTTGCAGGGCCTTCGCCGCGATGGCGTGACATGCTTTGCTCTCGGAACCCTCATTTGCTAATCTCGAGTCGGCATCAGAATTGCTTTCGCGCCAGTAACTTGCGCGCACGAAAACGGGCCGCGACAAACCGCATCAAGAAGGCCGTCGAAAGAATCCGCCCGACATAATTGCTTGGGAGTACGCAATCGCCGCATGCTCCCGTCTACCCCGGAGGGACGATGTCCATGTCGTATCGCAAGCTACAACCCTGTTTGTTCCTTACCGTGTTCTTCGTGTTCGCGGGCTCTCTTGTCGTTGCACAGGAATCCGTACTCCAGCCTCGCCAGGAAACAGCCGTTACCGCGGTGGATCACAGGGTCCCGTCCGGATACTTTATAGAAACGCAGGTTCAATGCCCGAACAGCATGGATATCCGGGTATCCGGACCTCCGGGCGGGTGGGAACCCTCGGTTGCGAGGGTTCGGTCCGAGAACCCCGAGGCCGCTATCGAGCAGTCCGGTGGTGAAACACGTCTGGTCTGTCGGTACCTGGACGACGACAATTATTACTACTACCGGTCCGCACCGGACGGTGAGACGCGATGTCGCGTGATTTCCAGCGCCGTATTCGGTTGCCGCCGGCCGGGCGACTGGATTAACGATATCGGCTCAACGGCCCTGGCCGGCCAGATCAACTTTGATAACCGCTTCGATCCGGTCGTGAGCGATTTCAGGATTATCGCCGTTGCCGAGGAGAACGAACGCTACGTCAGTTCCGTCCATGAGAGCGCGAGAACGCTGGCAGCAGCCAGCGGCACCGAGCTCTCACGCAACGGTTGCAGTGCGCAGCTCGACGCCAATGGTGCCAATCGGGTCCCGCTGCGAAACTTCACCGCCGGCTCGCGCTGGTGCTTCGAGACGCAGAGTGGCCGCATCGGGTGGTTCGAAGTGACAACGGTCAACCGCGGTGTGCCGCGAGTCGATTACACGACCTGGGCTCATTAATCCAACCGAGCCACTCCGGGCAACGGGAAGGGGGTGCTTGCCCGCAGCGAGCACGGCAAGCGCCGCGCGATAGACCAAGGAAATCTAACAATGAATCACCGCAAAGATAACTCAATCAGCAGTAAAAGCCGGCGAGCCGCTTTCCGCGTTCGTCGCGTGGGTACTTTGTTGACACTGGCCTCCGTCTTGACCGCCGCTTGCGGCGGTAGTGACCAGGACCCCGCTTCGGTAGCTGATCCGGAACTGGCAACAAGCGGAGTGCCAGCGGAAATACAGGATGTGGCCGACATTGCCAATAATTGGAGCGCGGACAAGCTTTGCGATGCCCTTGATGTTGACTCGATCGCAACCCTGCGCGGCATCTCCATAGAAGTGGTTGAAAACATCGATCGCTCGATGTTCGAGCACAAAGTCGGCGCATGTCACCTGATGCAGGACACCGTGTCTGGCGGAGTGCGTATCACGGTTTTCGATCCGTCCAGTGCGCGGTGGATTGTTAACAAGGGCGGCGGTGTCAAAGAACCGCTGGAGGATCAACCTAGGTCGCAGGTGGTCTCCGGCATTGGGGATCGCGCCGTTCACATCTGGAACACGACTGACCGGTCGTCCCCGCAAGCCGCTATCTATGAACTCGTTGCTGACTACCGCGGTGTGACGGTAAATATCCGCTTCGAAGGCGTTGAGGTCGACCGAAGTCCGGAGACGTTTGCAGCCATTGCGGAGCAGGTCCGCTCCGATCTGGAGTTGTAGGGAATCTGCCGAACGGCATGGAAAAGGTGTCAGGTGAGGTGGGGGTTTCACCCCGATACCACGGACGGTTGAGTCAAGTGTCGTTTCATCGCACGTGCTTGTGAAGCTGAAAAGATATCTCGGCGATTGGGTTGTCGTGACAGTTGGTCTGTCAGTTCAAGTTCGCCTGCAAGTTGTGGTCAAGTTCGCAATCCCAACAATGTGATCGTATGTGCCTTCTTCGCATACTCGGACATTTTTGGCGCAAAGGTGGATAACAATCTCTGCCCGGCCTCGACAAGCAGCACGCGCGCGGTCCGCGGATCGATGCAACGAAAATCTTTGGACAGGGCTTTGCGAGCGACCTCGGAGATCGCTCCCGCCATTTCGACGCCGGTGGGGCCTCCGCCCACCACGACGAAAGTCAGCAGTCGTTCGCGCTCCTGGCTATCGTCTTCAATCTCTGCTCGTTCGAACGCCATCAGGACGCGCTTTTTCTCGGTGTCGACACCGGTGACTGTGGCCATCACCGCGCGGGCATTCTTTTGCCGACGCAGTATTCGACGTATTGGCCACGCTATGTCAGCCGGAGACAATCCGACTGTAGCGACCTGGTAAAGGAGTGGTTGAAACAGGTGATGATTTTGCTTGTCGATGACGACGACTTCAGCATCTTCACGGCCTAACGCACTGGCCGCAGCCAAACCACCGAATCCGCCACCAATAATGACTATTCTTGCTGTCACCAATCACCGTGCTGTAGCTGAAGGCAGTCGTCATGGTATCAATTTCCAGGCAACCAAAAGTTGGTCGCTGGAGATTCGTCACGGCGTGGTACGCCGCCAGTGACGTTATTCTTCTTTGTAATCCTTATCCAGGATGCCTTTTTCCTTCAACGTTCGCACCAGCTTCTCTATTCGCACGAACGCAACCAAACCAAGAATTCCAAATACGAATGCCGCGTATTCCATGAAGTCACCTTTGCCTAGAGGAGGGGCGACAACTTTAGCAGATAGTCGTACACGGCTTTCAATGGCCGTCGCGGCCGCGCATACATTTGTAGGGAGTGGATCTTACTCTTTGTTTTTTTCGGCCAGCAAAGCATCGAGTTGCTGGTAACGCGCTTCCCAGAATTGGCGATACTCCTCGAGCCAGTCGACAGCGATCTTCAGCGGTTCGGCCTCAAGGTGGCAGGGGCGCCTTTGCGCGTCGCGCCGGCGAGATACCAGCCCGGCTTCTTCCAGAACTTTCAAGTGCTTTCCGACCGCCGGGACCGACATATCAAAAGGCTCCGCCAGGTCCTTCAATAGCGCGTCACCGTCCATGAGCCGCATCAGTATGGCCCGGCGGGTCGGGTCGGCGAGTGCGGCAAAGGTTCGATCGAGCTGTTGCGTTTGCATATGTAATAAACTATATTGTTTATAAACCAAATAGTTTAGTACAATATCCCTCAATGTCAAGGCACAGGAACGAACCGAACATGAACAAGACAAAAATTGATCGCGACATCGATAACCGCAAGCTGACCATTACACGCAGCTTCAATGCACCCCGCAACCGGGTCTGGCAGGCCTATACCGACCCCGCAATGCTTGATCTCTGGTGGGCGCCGATGCCGTGGAAAACAAAAACCCATTCCATGGATTTTAGCGTCGGGGGCTCATGGCACTATTCGATGAACGGTCCCGAAGGCGAACAGCATTTTGCGCGCATGGATTTTTTGACGATCGAACCGGAGAGCCGGTACGTCGCATACGACGTGTTCGCCGACGAATCGGGCAACACGAATCCGGAGATGCCCAAGCAAACGTTCACGACCTCGTTCATCGACGAAAAGGAAGCCACCACCGTTGTTGTCGTGGTCGATTACGAAAGCGTCGAGGACCTGCAGAAGGTCATCGAGATGGGCGTGGAGCAGGGTGTCACGATGGCGCAGGATCAGCTCGAGGATTTGCTTGCGGACTGATGTGCCAAGTATCAGAACGATGCGGTATAGTCCGGTCTGCTTAAAACAATAAGAGAAGGCAACTGATATGCGTAGACGAGACTTTCTGGGGGCCGCTGGCCTCGCTCTTGGGGCAACCGCTTACAGTTCAGGCTCCAGCATTGCAGCCGCAGCGACGCCGGTTTCCAACGTCATTGAAGCGGGGGATTGGGTGGCGCTGAGAAACCTGTTTCCTCTGACACGCGACTACATCCAGCTTTCGACTTTCTTGCTGGCTTCCCATCCCAAGCCGGTATCTGACGAAATTGAACGCCACCGACGCGGTCTGGATGAAAACCCTTCTGACTACTGGCACGAACATTTCGAAACAATCGACGGAGAAGTTGCTGCGGCTGCAGCGCGTTACATGGGCGGGCAGGGAAGTCAGATCGCGCTAACTGACAGCACGACGATGGGGCTCGCAATGGTCTACAGTGGTTTGAAATTGCGGCCAGGGGACGAAATCCTGCAGACCACGCATGACCATTACTCCACGGATCTTTCATTGGCGCACAGAGCTGAAAGAACCGGCGCAATAATTCGCAGGATTTCGCTCTACGACAATCCTGCGACGGTATCCGAAGATTTGATTGTCAGTAACCTGCGAAAGGGCATTTCGGCGAGCACGCGAGTGGTTGCCGTTACATGGGTGCACTCGTCAACAGGCGTGAAGCTGCCGGTGCGGGCCATGGCCGATGCGATTGACGAAATCAACCGCAAACGAGATGAGGAAAATCAAATTCTGTTCTGTGTCGATGGGGTTCATGGCTTCGGCGTGGAAGATCAGGATGTCAGCAAAATGGGCTGCGACTTTTTTGTCGCAGGCACACACAAGTGGATTTTCGGACCACGAGGGACAGGCGTAATCTGGGGGAATGA
Organism: Gammaproteobacteria bacterium; assembly: GCA_030426325.1. Lineage (GTDB taxonomy): Bacteria > Pseudomonadota > Gammaproteobacteria > Steroidobacterales > Woeseiaceae > UBA1847. The sequence continues at coordinate 12,513 of JAUHYO010000035.1, forward strand.
TCGTGCATGGCAACAGTCAGTCGCCGTCATTCCGAGCTTCAGTGCGTCTTACGGTGTTTGGCTGGGGTTTGGGACACAAGACCAGGTTCCTGTCGGTGAGCATATGTCACCCGGCGGGTTTCACTCATTCGAACATCGCTGGGCGCTTCCCGCCGCATTCGAGCTGCACTTGCAACTGGGCAAAGCCAAGGTCCAGGAACGCATACATCAGCTGAACACCCAAACAAAAGAAGGGCTGGCCAAGATGGCGCACGTCAAACTGTATACGCCGATGAGCAGTGAGCTTTCATCCGGACTGGTATGTTTCGATGTCGACGGAGTCAGCCCGGATGACGTTGTCAGGCGAATGCATGATAAAGGTATCATCATGAGCAGCACGCCCTACCGTGAAAGCTACGCGCGCTTTGCACCGAGCCTGATCAATAACGAGAACGAGATCGATAGTGCGTTGACGGCTATCGCGGACATGAAGTAGGCAAAAAACTTTGCATCAAGGATAGGGCGATACCTTAATCCGGTGTCTCAAAATATCCACCATCCCTTGTCGAGCCGATGCTCGCACTGTTTGAGATTGCCACCCCAGCGTCTTGCTCGGCTGTCAACCCGTTTCGCCGTGTTGATCAGCCAGCCCTTGCTGCTGTAAGTTTTTTTCTGCCAGCCTCCCTGGCCTTCGTGGTAGGCGAGGTACTGGTTGTACGGGTCCCATTTCGAGATGCCGGCGATTTTTTGTGACTGATCGGTATACCAGCCGACAAAGTCGATGGCGTCTTTGAATTTGTCCCTGTCGGCGCCACGGCGGCCGGTATCGGCCTGGTAGGTTTTCCAGGTGCTATCGAGCGCCTGAGCATAGCCGAACGCGTTTGACGGTCGCCTGAGCGGGATAAAACCAAGAAACTTCTTTCGGGGTGGTTTGGCCTTGGATTTAAAGGAGGACTCCTGTCGGATGATCGCCATCTGAACATGGACCGGCGTGCCCCAGCGCTCCTCGGACTTCTTTGCGGCTCGATACCAGCGGCGTTTTTCTTCGAATATCGCACAGATGTTGTCGACATCATTTGGAACGGTTGCACAGCCAGCCAGCAACAGGGAGGAGAGACAGGCAAGGAAAACCGCTATTGACACGGTCGAAGGACATTTAGGGTGCGCGCTCAATTTGCGAATTGCCGCAGCTGCGTATTTCCAAATAGTCGAAGCATAAGAAGCCCGAAGAGCAAACTAAGAAGATCAGTCGACCCGCCACCGCCGCCGCCGGCCTGGGGCGGGACCGCTGACGGTGGCCCCAAGCGAACGACCGCAAACTGCAAAGTGAGTGAATCGTTCTGGTCGTCCAAATCGAACGAATCGCCGGAGTTGCTTTGCGACGGTACCGTTATATGCAATCGCGACAGACCGTTCTCCGTAAATAATCCGTCGCCTGTAGCTCCAGTGCCAACCAGCTGCCACGCGCCGGTCGCATCTCTTACAATGAGCTTATAGTCGCTACTGATACTTGATTGCGAAAAGTATTCGACAGGCACTACGCCGCTAACTCCGCGATAGTTGAGGTTGGTAGGTGGAAAAAGTTCCGCAACCACAGCTTCGGTGCCGATCGTCGTCCCGACCAGCCTTTGAGTACCAAACTCAAGTTGCGCCAAGTTTCCAAGGCTTTGAACCAATCGAAAACCGAATCGATCCCCATTACTCTTCGTATACGCGTGCGGTTTGTCCACATACTTATCAAAGTCAACTTCATCCCACTCGGCACTCCCGTTGTCGTCGATCCTGACGACAACGTAATCCTCACCCCATGCACCGTCGCTGCGCTGATTGGTTAATTTGAAACTGAAGTAACGTGATTCGCCAGCGGGAATGGTGGGAGGCAAGAACGACGCTTGTTTGTCATTTACCAACAAATACAGTGCCGGGCCCGAGATTTGAGTCCAGGTCGTCGTGATATCCGCCGCACTGTTGTCGACAAGCACCACTTCACGCCCTTCTTGGATTATTTGGTCCGGACCGGCGTTCGTATCTAAGCGCGAATATGAGTTAGGAACGGCAGTGTTATATCGATACGACCCGCGAATACTGCCTGATTCGCCCTGGCAGGTTAGTTGGAAATCGAACGCCAGGGAGTTGATCACAGACTCTGCATCGCGCCCTACATCGAGTACATCGATTGCGCCGCTCGGACGATTGCATCCTCTGCCTGTATTACTGATCGTTAACTCCGGTAAGACATTATCAGGGTCTCCGGAAAAGGTATTTGACTGATACCCCGGCTGGAGCACCCCGTCGGCGCCTGAATATAAAAACAGGCTCCAACTTCGCGAGTTTTGATCAGCGGCCTGAATTCGATCGCGCTGGCTGCCTTGGGAACCTAGCAAATCGACAATTGTTCTTATCGACGTATCTTGCCCATGTCGGATGTAGGTGGTTTCGCCAGCCCCAATAAATGTCGAGGGATCACTATCAATGTGGAAAAAAGTCCGAGGGGCGGATGTTGGAATAACGATGAGATTTACAATATCGCTCGCAGTTCTGCCGGACCGGTCGGTGACATCAAGACGAAAAGAAGCAACCGACTCCTCGGCTATCGAATCAGGCGGTGTAACTTTAGCAATCGCCGATGTTGCATCCTCGATGCTAACCGCAGGGCCGGAAATCTGAGTCCATTGAAAGGCTTGAAGTGAATGATCGGGTGCGCGTGAAAATACGCCATTTAGATATCCTGCTTCACCGGCGTACAGGAAAACATCGTTGCCTGCCGAGGCTCTAGGGTATTCAATTGCCGCGGGCGCGTAGCTGCCGAGACGAACGCTGCCATCGTACGTGTTTCGATTGCCGGCTTCGCAACGTGCGTTGAAATCGAATCCAATGCGTTCGACCAGGCCAATATCGGAAAAAGACACATCGAGAATGTCGAAGTACGATTCGTGAGGTGTGCCATCTGACGGGCCGTAATTGCAGTCCCAGACAGTCATGCCGGGCATCAGATCAATTAGGCCGTCGCGCTGGGCAAACGTGTAGCCACCAATCCGCAATTCACGATTCTTCGGTGGGGATATGTCTATGATTCGTCCGCTGTTCCGAATAAACACGCCGGTTTCTGCCGCGCCGAACGACGTGTACGGGCTGCCAGGATTAGTTCCGTATCCGTTGACTTCCCGACTCCAGACAAAATTGTTGCCACGTTCAAACACTTCAACGAAATCCTGCGTTTGCAACGTGCCGGTGAGAACCTGTACTTGTGTGCTGTCTGATCGATCCAGGCTATCCGTTACTGCGAGCTCAAAAAGCAGCTGCTGGTGGGTGCCCATGGAGTTCGGAAATACAAAAGTAGAGATCGAAGAAGTCGCATCCGAAAGTTGAACCGGCTGTCCTTCCAATTGCGACCACTTGAACTCAGTAATACTGGCATCGTCCGCGAACGACATCGAACCATCCAGGCTCACCGTTGCGCCAGGGGTGACGACCTGTTCTGGTGCCGCAACTGCATGCGCGCCCGGTTGGTTCAACGGATCGTCTGTGTTGAAGCGAATCTTAGCGGTTGAAAACACTTCCCGGTT
>JAUHYO010000036.1 GCA_030426325.1 Gammaproteobacteria bacterium
GTTCAATCGCAGCGGGCCGATAAAAGAACGCGCCGTCAAGGTCGCGCTGGGCGTTAACTGACGCCGTCAAGGGGAACTATGAATCAGCGATACGTGTACGTGCTGGCGGCATTGCTGACCGCAATTGGCCTGTCGGTCTTCTACTATAAATGGCAGGTCTTGAGCTTTCCGTTGACGGAAGATCAGGAAGCACCCGTCTGGACAATCGAAGCCGCCATCAGTTTCCAAAGCGGACCCGGTTCGATCAAAGTGCAACTGCACGTGCCGACGCTGACACCGGGCTTTCGGATGCTCAATGAAAACTCGGTTTCTCGCGGCTATGGGTTCAGCCTGAATTACGGCAGTGGCGGTCGGGAAGCACAGTGGGCGATTCGGCGCGCCGACGGTGAGCAGACGATTTACTACCGCCTGTCCGTCTATGAAGACGCGAGCGTCGATGAGACTGATACGACGCCGCCGTTCCCTCCGAGGCCCGTTATCGATGAGCCGATGAATACGGCGGTTGAGGTGCTTGTCAGCGATGTACGTGAGCACTCCGCCGACACTGCTTCTTTCACAACAGAACTGCTGCGCCGACTGAACGACCCGACGCCGGATACGAATGTCGAGCTGCTGCGCTACGGTGTTTCCAGTGAGGCCGAGTTTGTCGATCGAGCGACGATGCTGCTTGCCGCCGCACGTATTCCTGCGCGAACAGTTCACGGATTTACGCTGTCCGATCGCCAACGCAGTGCACGACTGGTTTCCTGGCTGGAAGTGCATGACGGGGATCGCTGGCTGTATTTCAACCCGGCGACTGGCGAAGAAAATCTGCCAAAGCGTTTTTTCGTCTGGTGGCGAGGCAATGAACCGCTGGTCAGCGTTGAAGGCGGCAGCAAGGTCAACGTCGACTTTTCAATACAGCAAAATTTTCTCGACGCGATAGCCATTGCTGAAACGCAGGCGGCGGAGCAGGGCGCCAGTGCGTTTGATTTTTCCCTGTACAGCCTGCCGATTCGAACACAGGCTGTGTACGCCGTTTTGCTGATGATTCCGGTCGGGGCGCTGGTCATGGTGATCATGCGAAACATGGTGGGAATCGACGCGTTCGGTACATTCATGCCCGTGCTGATTGCGCTTGCCTTCCGCGAGACCAGGCTGCTCTGGGGCGTCATCCTGTTTACGCTGCTGGTGACGCTCGGTCTTACCATTCGATTCCTGCTGGATCGCCTGCGGCTGCTGCTGGTTCCCCGGCTGAGTGCGGTTTTGATCGTCGTTGTTCTGCTGATGCTGATCATCAGCCTGACCTCGCATCGTCTGGGGCTGGACTCCGGTCTGTCCGTGGCCTTGTTTCCGATGGTGATCATTGCGATGACCATTGAGCGCATGTCAGTTGTCTGGGAGGAGCGCGGTCCCGCCGATGCCATGCGAGCGGGAATTGGCAGCCTGTTTGTCGCGGTGCTGGCGTATACCTTCATGGGTCTGAAGTGGCTCGAACACCTGATTTTCACGTTCCCGGAATTGCTCCTGATTGTACTGGCCGTTGTCATGCTGGCGGGCCGGTACACCGGCTACCGACTGACTGAATTACGACGCTTTAAAGAGCTTGCGCGGGATTGATGTTTTCGGTCGCCAGAAAACTTCGTAAAAACGGTGTGCTCGGGCTGAACGAGCGCAACGCCGATTTCATCATGCGGCTCAACCCGCGGCGCTTTTATCCGCGGGTTGACGACAAGGCACTAACCAAAGAGCTTGCGCTGGCGGCAGGCATGGCGGTTCCCGACCTGTACGGTGTCATTGTTCACCAGGCTGAAGTCAAAAATTTTCCGGCGATCGTCAGGGACCAGACCAGTTTTGTTGTGAAACCGGCACAGGGTAGCGGCGGCGACGGCATCCTGGTTATCACCGGTCGCAGTGAACGCAAGCGTGACTGCTTTCGACTTAGCAGTGGCGTTTTAATTACTGATGAAGAAATACAGCACCACATTTCCAACATCGTCGGCGGTCAGTACAGTCTCAGCGGAACGCGGGACAAAGCACTGATCGAATATTGCGTGCAATTTGATCCGACTTTCGCTGCCGTCAGCTACCAGGGTGTGCCGGATATCCGGGTGGTCGTGTATCGAGGATATCCGGCGATGGCGATGGTGCGTCTGCCAACGCGTGCATCCGACGGTAAGGCCAACCTGCACCAGGGCGCTGTCGGAGCCGGCGTTTGTATCGCGACAGGCACGACGTTGACAGGGGTGCACCACAACGAAATCGTTGAAGACCACCCGGACACCGGCGCATTGGTCGCCGGCATCGAAATCCCGCAGTGGGACTTTATTCTTGAGTCGTCCGCGCGCGGTTACGAGGTCACCGGTCTCGGTTACCTGGGTGTCGACATGGTGATCGACAATCACCTGGGGCCCCTGATTCTTGAAATGAATGCCCGGCCCGGCTTGAATATCCAGATTGCGAATGCCACGGGCCTGGCCGGACGGGTTTCGCAGATTGACAGGATTTTTGATGCGAAGGCAACGCCGGTGGAACGGGCGGCAGCCTCCCGTCGTGAGTTTCAAACTTAAGTTGCCGAGACAGTCTCGCGTGTTACGCATCGTAGAGGACGATCTCAGTGGACCCGAAATCGCCGCGCTGCTCTCAGCGCACGTGCAGACCATGCGCGATATATCGCCTGTTGACAGCGTCCATACACTCAACCTGGATGCGCTTCGGTCGCCGCAAATTACCCTCTGGACAGCGTGGCAGGAATCCGAGTTGCTTGCCTGCGGCGCGTTGAAGGCACTCGACGAACATTGCGGTGAAATCAAATCCATGAGCACGGCAAGCGCGCACCGGGGTCGCGGCTACGCGAGCGAAATTCTTCACCACATTATTGGCGTTGCCCGCGCGCGGCAATATCGCGCGCTGTATCTGGAGACGGGCTCATCGCCCGAGTTCGAACCGGCACATGCGTTGTACCGCAAGGCCGGCTTCACCTATTGCGGTCCCTTCGCAGACTACAAGGACGATCCTTTCAGTCGATTCATGGTGCTACCGCTTTAAGTTGCTCGGCCAACCAGGCATCCATTCTGAGTTCCAGCAGGTCAAGCGGCAGTGCGCCTGCACCGAGCAATTCGTCATGAAATGCGCGAATGTCGAATCGTTTGCCCAGGTGATTTTCGGCGCGCTCGCGTAACGCCAGCATCTTTAACTGGCCGATCTTGTAGGCCAGCGCCTGACCCGGATTGCCGATGTAGCGATCAATCTCGTTGACGATGTCGTGTTCGGCTTTCGCGGCATTGTCTTTGAAGAAATCGATTGCCTGCTGTCGTGTCCAGCCCTTGTAGTGCATCCCGGTGTCAACCACGAGGCGCACTGCGCGCCACATGTCATAGGTTAGCTGGCCAAAGCGGGAGTAGGGGTCGGTATAGAGCCCAAGGTCGTAGCCAAGACGTTCGCTGTAGAGCCCCCAGCCTTCGACAAACGCGGTGAAGCCGAGAAAGCGGCGAAAGTTCGGCATGTCACTCAGCTCTTGCTGAAGAGCGATCTGCAGATGGTGACCGGGCATTGCTTCGTGCACGCTCAGCACTTCAATTTCGTATTTCGGGCGCACCTCGGGCCGGTATAAATTCACCCAGTAGATTCCGGCGCGGCTGCCGTCGGCGGCAGGCCGTGTGTAATACGCGGTGGTGGTGTCGGGCGCGACCGAATCCGGAATGGGTTTGACGCCATACGGCATTCGCGGCAGCTTGCCGAACAAATTGACGAGTTCGGGGTCGATGCGCTTGCAGGTCGCGAGGTAAGCCTCATACAGGGCTTCCGGCGAGTCGTAGTAGAACTTCGGATCCGTTCTGAGATAGGTGAGGAATTCCTGGAAGTCGCCCTCAAATTCGACAGCGGCGATGATGCCATTCATTTCGTCGCGAATTCGCTTGACCTCTTCCAGCCCAAGGCGGTGAATCTCGTCCGGTGTCATGCGCGTTGTTGTGAACGATCGGGCAAGGTGCTCATACCAGGCACCTCCATTGGGTAATTCGGACAGACCGACACTGTCGCGGCTGGCCGGCAAATACTGCTGACGAAAGTAGCGGTCAAGTTTTCGGTAAGCCGGTAACACCCGCTTTTCGATCGCCTCGGTTGCCTCGGCGCGGAGTCGCTCCCTGTCGGCAGCGCTGAATGATTCGGGCAGGTTGTCGAAGACGCGGAAGAGCGGGCTTTCGCCGGCATAGTCGACAAGCTGCGTCGCCAGCTGGTCAGGCAGGCGTTGCATCAGGATTTTTGGTGCAACGATGCCGCGCTTTTGCCCTTCTTCGGCCAGCTTGATCTGTTGATCAATGACGACAGGCAATTTCTCGATCCGGTCGAGCCAGTCCTCGTAATCCTGAAGCGTGACCAGTGGCAGCTGGTTGGTCAGGTTCTCGGGTGTCTGTATGCCGCCGCGGGACGAAAATGGCATCAGATAATCACCAAACTGGTGCGCGTCGACGTCGTCCTGCAGCTGGCGCCTGAACAATTCGTGATTGAGCTGGTCTTCGATCGACAGTGCGCTGCGATCGATCGCATACGTGCGTCGAAGGAAGTCGCGCGTCGCCTTGTGGCGTGCCTCAATTGCATCCAGGCTGTCGTCCTGCCACTGCGTGTTGAACCGCCGGTCACCCAGCATCGACGCCAAGACTGGCGATGTCGACAGGCGCCATTCCCAGTGCTCGTCCAGCAATGCAGAAAAATCTGAGCTGGCATCGGCAAATGCCGTCATCGACATGGCGGTGAATATCACGCCAAGCATCATTTCTCTTATTCTCATGGTCTCAGTCCCCGAATTCGTTGGCCGCATTGTTACGCTCCGGCTCGCTGCTGGCAACTCGGGACACACTTGGCTATGATTGCGCGCACTAATCGATAGCGTGCCCAGAAGAGACCTCGTTTGATCGAGGCGCCGAAGGCGCAACACGCCCGGAAACGCTCAGGCAGAAGGACTGAGTACGCTGATTAGCTCTGGAGAGAGGTCGACACGGCCCACCGAAGGGGTATGTGGCTCGCAAGAGGCATTGATCTCTCAGGTAGCAAAGGACAGAGGGGCGGCAGATCGTGAGGATCTGCCGCCCTTTTTATTTGCTGACGAGAGACAAGTGCCAATGGGATCCAGGACACCACTGTACGACAAGCATGTTGCTGCCAACGCTCGCATCGTTGATTTCGGCGGCTGGGATATGCCCCTGCATTACGGTTCGCAGAAAGAAGAGCATCACGCCGTTCGACAGCATGCCGGTGTTTTTGACGTTTCTCACATGACCATCGTCGATCTTTCGGGCGCACGCGTGCGTGAGTTTCTGCAATACCTGGTGGCGAACGACGTCACCAAACTCAAAGATCATGGCAAGGCGCTGTACACCTGCATGCTGAACGCAGATGGTGGCGTCATCGACGACCTCATTGTCTATTTGATGTCGGACACCGATTACCGTCTCATCGTGAATGCGGCAACGCGGGAGAAGGACCTTGCGTGGATCCGGAAACAGGCGGCCGATTTCGACGTCGCAGTCGTCGAGCGGGACGAACTCGGCATGCTCGCGGTACAGGGCCCGAAGGCGCGGGAACTGGCAGCAGGCTGTATCGATGCGCGCTATCGCGATGCAGCGCTGGCTCTGAAACCCTTCACCGGCTTGCAGGCGGGCGATACATTTATCGCCCGAACCGGCTATACCGGCGAGGACGGCTGGGAAATCTGCGTGCCCGCAGTGGACGCGCCCGGTGTTTGGGACTGCTTGCTCGCTGCCGGCGTTGTACCCTGTGGCCTCGGAGCGCGCGATACGCTGCGACTTGAAGCGGCGATGAATCTGTACGGGGCCGACATGGACGAGTCCGTTTCACCGCTTGAGGCGGGATTGAACTGGACTGTCGCCTGGGAGCCGGCGGACCGGAACTTCATTGGCCGCAAGGCGCTCGAGGCGCAAAGAGCGAAGGCTGACAATCGTCGCTTCGTCGGGTTATTGCTGGAAGATCGCGGCGTGTTGCGAAACCATCAGAAAGTGGTCGTCGACGGATTTGGTGAAGGCGAAATCACCAGCGGCGGATTTTCACCGACCATCGATCGATCGATCGCGTTGGCGCGCCTGCCGGCCGGGGACTATGACCGGGCCAAAGTCGATGTACGAGGAAAATTATTGAACGTGCGAATCGTCAAGACGCCGTTCGTTCGCAACGGAGAAGTTCGAATTGATACAGTGGGAGAAAAACAATGAGTGAATTACCTGGGGATCTCTTGTACACCCGTGACCACGAATGGCTGCGGCGAGAAGACGATGGATCAGTCACGATTGGTATTACAGACCATGCGCAACACGCACTGGGCGACCTCGTGTACGTTGAATTGCCGGAAGTCGGTCAAGTCGTCAGTGAAGCAGGCGAGATGGCCGTCGTCGAATCCGTTAAAGCGGCGTCTGATGTGTACGCGCCAATCAGCGGCGAGATTGTCGAAGTCAACGACGAACTCGCGGACGACCCGGAAAAAATTAATTCGGATCCTTACGGGGACGGCTGGATAGTACGTATGGAACCGAGCGACGGCATCGATGAAGATGCCTTGTTGTCACCGGACGACTACCAGGAATTTATTGACGAACTGGACGACTGAGAGACCTGATGCCTTTCATACCGCATACCGAGAAAGATACGCGCGAAATGCTCGACGCGATCGGTGCGAAATCGATTGATGCGCTGTTTGACGAAATTCCCGCTGAGCTCAAAATCGATTCGCTGAAACACGTGCCTGAGGCCGTGACCGAAATGGAAATCTCACGCCTGATGCGTCAGCGAGCAAAAATGGATGGAACGCCGATGTGTTTTATCGGCGCTGGTGCCTACGAGCACCACATTCCGACAGCTGTTTGGGACATCGCAACCCGTGGCGAGTTTTACAGTGCGTACACACCCTACCAGGCCGAAGCAAGCCAGGGCACGCTGCAGACGATCTACGAGTACCAGACGATGATTACCGAATTGACTGGTCTCGATGTCAGCAATGCATCGCTGTACGACGGTGCGTCGGCACTGGCAGAGGCATCGCTGATGGCGGTCCGGACGAATCGCCGGGTCAAGACAGGACGTGTCTTGCTGGCGCCGGGCGTGAATCCTGTCTACGAAAAAGTGGCGGCCGCCATTGCCGGTGCCCAGGGTATTACCTTCGAGCGGCTGCCGCTCGATGCCTCGACTGGCACGATCGACTTCGACGCCTTGCCAAACGGGCGTAACCCGGTCGCGGTTGTGCTGCAACAGCCGTCATTTGCCGGCACGCTTGATGACGTCGATCGGCTCGCGGACTGGGCGCACGAACAGGGTGCCCTCGTGATCGGAATCGTCAATCCGATTTCTTTGGCTATCCTCAAGCCACCCGGACAATGGGGCAAGGAGGGCGCTGACATTGCCTGCGGCGAAGGCCAGCCTCTCGGCGTGCCGATGTCCTCGGGCGGACCGTATTTCGGTTTCATGACCTGCAAGCAAAGCCACGTCCGGCAGATGCCTGGTCGCATCGTTGGCCGGACAACCGACCTCGACGGCAATCCGGGCTTTGCATTGACGCTGCAGGCAAGAGAGCAACATATTCGGCGTTCAAAAGCGACATCGAATATTTGCACCAATCAGGGCCTGATGGTGACAGCCGCGACAATTTACATGTCGTTGCTCGGGTTTGACGGTCTGGCGCGCGTTGCCAATACGTCGCACGCGAATACGCAGACGCTGGTCGACGGCCTGTGTGCGATTGACGGTGTCGAGCGACTGTTCAGTGGGCCGTATTTTCACGAAGTCGCATTGAAGCTCGACCGACCGGTCGCGCCTTTACTGAGCGCGCTGGCGGAGCAAGACATTCTGGGTGGTTTTGACCTGAGTGAATTTGCAGGGTCGCACGCCTTGCTGGTGTGTGTGACGGAAACCAAGACTGCGAGCGATATTGCGACCTTTGTCGCGGCGTTCAGCGATGCGATGGCTGCCAATAAACGAAAAAGTGCCTGACAGGAATTCCCTTGCCTAAGATTCTATACAACAACACCAGTTACCGGACGCACGGCGACCTGCCCGCCATTGGCAGCCGTGCACCCGATGTCTCGCTGGTCAATACCGAGCTGCAAAACGTTACGTTCGCGCACTGGATGGGGAAAAGAAAAATCCTCAATATCTTCGTCAGTATCGATACTGAAGTTTGCGCTAAGTCCGTGGTCGAGTTTGATCGCCATGCAGGCGAGGCGGACGACATTGTCCTGCTGATGGTGTCGTACGATTTGCCGTTCGCGCACAAGCGATTTCTGGTCACCAACAAGCTGCAGAACGTCGTCGGTCTGTCGGCGATTCGGCATGCCGGCTTTGGTGAGAACTACGGCGTACAAATTGTCGAAGGACCGCTGGCCGGAATGTTTTCCCGCGCAGTCGTGGTGCTGGACGAAAACAACACCGTCGTACACCAGGAACATATCGAAGATATCACCCGTGAACCTGACTACCGTGCGGCATTCCGTGCGCTTGGAATCAAAATCGATGATTAATCAGATGGACAAGAACCTGATATTTGACAAGTCACGCTCCGGCCGCCGCGCCTTCGCGCAGGCGCCGGCATCCGCGGCAACGGCGAGTATTCCCGCCAACCTGCTGCGCAGTGACAAGCCGAGATTGCCGGAGGCGTCGGAGTTGCAGACGGTGCGACATTTCACGCGCCTGTCGCAGATGAATTTTTCGATTGATACCCAGTTCTACCCGCTCGGCTCCTGCACGATGAAATACAACCCGCGCGCCTGCAACGCGCTGGCGTTGTTGCCGGAGTTTGCGGGCCGGCACCCCCTGGGGCCGGTTAGCCACGGGCAGGGTTTCCTGACCTGCATGTACGAGTTGCAGGAAATGCTCAAAGATGTGACCGGCATGAAAGGCGTGTCGCTGACGCCGATGGCGGGGGCACAGGGCGAATTTGCCGGCGTTGCAATGATCAAGGCATACCACGACGCACGAGGCGATCATGGTCGAACCGAAATAATTTGTCCCGATGCTGCACACGGCACGAATCCGGCAACGGCAACCATGTGCGGCTGCACGGTCGTTGAAGTCCCGACAGGACCGGAAGGGGATATTGATTTTGACGCATTGAAGAACGCAGTCGGCCCCAAGACTGCCGGCATCATGCTGACCAATCCGTCGACGCTGGGCGTCTTCGAGCGGCGAATCAAGGAAGTGGCTGACCTCGTGCACAATGCCGGCGGGCTGTTGTATTACGACGGTGCGAACCTCAATGCAATCCTTGGCAAAGTGCGGCCGGGCGACATGGATTTCGACGTCATTCACATGAACCTGCACAAGACCTTTTCAACACCTCACGGTGGTGGTGGTCCGGGCTCCGGTGCCGTGGGCGTAAACAATCGTTTGCTGCCTTTCATGCCGATTCCGATCGTCGGCAAACGCGAAAAAGACGGTGGTGACTATTACTACTGGCTGGCTGAGGACGACCTGCCACAAAGCATCGGGCGACTGTCGGGCTTTATGGGCAATTCGGGCGTCCTGCTGCGCGCCTATGTCTACATGCGCATGCTCGGACGTGCCGGCATGCAGCGCGTCTCCGAATACGCGACGCTGAACGCGAACTACCTGGCAGCCCGATTGCGGGATGCCGGATTCGAGCTCGCGTTTCCAACACGTCGGGCGAGCCACGAGTTCATCGTGACGCTCAAGCGCGAAGCCAAAACATTCGACCTGACGGCAATGGATATCGCCAAGGCCTTGCTGGACAAGAATTACCATGCGCCAACGACGTACTTTCCGCTGTTGGTGCCGGAGTGCCTGCTGATCGAGCCGACCGAGACCGAGAGCAAGGAAACGCTGGATAATTTCGTGGCGGCGATGATCGAGATTGCATCGGCAGCGAAAGACGGCACCCAGTTCAAGGATGCCCCCTACACGATGCCGGTCAGGCGCCTCGACGACGTCAAAGCGGCTCGCCAGCTCGATCTTGCTTATCGCCCCGAAGAAACGTGACTCGGGTAGTCGCGGCAGCCAGATCATTTTGATGAAATAGTGAACCGCTGCCGACGCAGGCAGTCGAGAATAGTACTGTCGGGCACTCAGCCCGACCATCGATCAGGAATGCTATGACAAGAGTCCGAATTCTGGCGGCAGCGGTACTGTTGCTTCTGAACGTACCGCTCCATGCGGCGAACGAGTCCCTGTGGAACGAAACGCTGGAACGTATTTCTTCCGGGGTTGTATCCATCCGCGTCGACGCGACGCGGGCGTTCGATACCGAGTGGAACACGTCGACGCAGGCGACCGGATTTGTTGTCGACGCGAAGCGCGGCATTGTGCTGACGAATCGTCACGTCGTAACGACGGGGCCGGTGATTGCAGAGGCGATATTCCAGAACAACGAAGAGGTGCAACTGACCCCCATCTACAGGGATCCGGTGCACGATTTCGGCTTTTATCGCTACGATCCGGCAGAACTCAAATATATCGAGCCCGCGGAACTGCCGCTGGTACCGGACGGTGCCGGTATCGGCAAGGAGATTCGAGTCGTCGGTAATGATGCCGGTGAACAACTGTCGATTCTTTCAGGAACGATTGCGCGTCTAGACCGGCGCGCTCCGGTGTACGGTCGCGGCAAGTACAACGACTTCAATACTTTTTACTACCAGGCAGCGTCCGGAACTTCGGGCGGCTCATCCGGATCCCCGGTTATCGATATCAAGGGGCAGGTAGTCGCACTGAATGCCGGGGCCGCCAGCAGCGCCGCAAGCAGCTTTTTCCTGCCGCTGGACCGGATCGACCGGGCCCTAAAGGAAATACAGCAGGGCAGGGACGTGTCCCGCGGTACCTTGCAGACGACCTTCCAGAGCAATACTTACGACGAGTTGCGCCGTCTCGGCCTGACGGTCGAATCGGAGCGCCTGGCGCGGCTTCGAAATCCAAAGCAGACGAGCATGTTGACGGTTGGCCATGTTATTCCGGACTCGCCTGCTTACGGCAAGCTGGCGTCGGGTGACATTCTTATACGCGTGAACGGCGAACTGATTACCGAATTTGTACCACTGGAGTCGGTGCTTGACAGCAACGTCGGCATGGACATTGAGATCGAAGTGGAACGGGGCGGCAAACCGCTTCTACACCGGATTCGAGTCGATGACCTGCACTCGATTACACCGGATGAATACATTGAATTTGGCGATGCCATTGTCAATCGGCTGTCGTATCAGCAGGCACGCCACTACAACCGCAAGGCGGAGGGCGTGTATGTCGCAAATGCCGGCTACCTGCTATCCAAGGCGGCAATTCCGCGCGGTGCCGTTATCCTGGACGTGGCAGGCACGCCGGTTGCGGACCTCGACGACTTCGAAGCTGCATTGAATGAGCTTGCGGACGGAGAACGGGTCACGATCCGATACGTCGACATGGACAACCCGCAAAACCTGACTGTCCGCGTACTCGAAATGGATCGTGTCTGGTTTCCGGTTCGCCGCTGCGCTCGCAATGACGGTCCGGAGGGCTGGCGGTGCCGCGACCTGGGTAGCGGCCCGCCGCCGGAACCTGCGGCGGTGGGTGAGACGCGCATAAGCCAGTACAAGGATTCCCGAATCAATGCGATTGCGCCGTCGCTGGTCGTTGTCACATTCGACCTGCCTTACATCCTGTCGGGTGTGGGCGATCGGCACTATTACGGCACCGGGCTGATCGTCGACAAGGAGCGCGGCTACGTCATCGTGGACCGCAATACCGTACCGATCGCGATAGGTGATGTGAAAATCACATTCGCCGGATCGCTCGAGGTTGACGGAAAAATTGAACAGCTTCACCCGCTGCATAATTTTGCGATGGTTTCCTATGATCCGAAGAGCATCGGCAATACACCGGTCAAGGAAGCAAAGTTCAATACGACGCCGTTGCAGCCCGGGGATGACGTCTGGGTTGTCGGCATTAAGGGCGACCACCAGTTGGTGCATCAGCACAGCACAGTGTCGTCAGTCGATCCGCTGTTACTGCCGCTGTCCCGAACCTTGCGGTTTCGTGATTCGAATATAGAAGGCATCGACCTGGTCACGGCACCAACCGACTATGACGGTGTGCTGATCGACGACAAGGGGCGTGTCGCCGCGAGCTGGTCGAGTTTTGTCGTGCAATCGGGCGGCGACGGATCGCAGGTTAATCGCGGCGTTAGCAGTGAAATCATCAAGCAGTTTCTGGAGACCGTGCGCGAGAACAAGCCCTTCTATTCGCTTGAAGCGGAATTCGTCTACGCACCCCTATTCGCCGCCCGCAAACTTGGCGTCGATGAAGACTGGCTGGAACGGCTTGAGAAACACAATCCGGCCCGCCGACGCGCACTGAGTATCATGCGATTGGTTGCGGATACACCGGCTGCCGATGTCCTTGAAAACGGCGATATCGTGCTGGCGATCGACGGAAAAATCGTCACGTCCTATCGCGAGCTCGAGCGCGCGGTACAAAAGCCCGAAGTCCGGGTTACGGTTTGGCGGAATGACGCCGAGCTTGAGCTTGATGTACGGACGGTCGCGCTGACCGGGCGAGGCATTGATCGCGCCGTATCATGGGCTGGCGCTTTGCTGCAGGATCCTCACCGGGCCATGGCTGCGCAAAGGGGAATTTCGACGGATGGTGTTTATATTGCCTCGTTCAGCTATGGGTCGCCGTCGACCCGTTACGGACTTTGGGCTGGTCGTCGGGTAACGGAAGTCAACGACACCGTGACACCGAATTTGCAGGCTTTTATTGATGCGGTCAGGAACATCCGGCACCGGGAGTCCGTGCGCTTGAAGACGGTCACGTGGAACGGCACGGAAGAAGTCATAACCTTGAAACTCGATAATCAATATTGGCCGGCGTACGAGATTCGCCGTGACGAGAATGGCTGGAGGCGCATCGGCCTTGGTTCCTAGGGCTGCCCAGCAACTCACAATCTGTTGCGCACTGCTTTTTGCGCTGTCGGGACCGCCCGGCGCCGATACTTTGTACAAATACCGCGGGCCGGATGGCGAGTGGATCTACACTGACCGAAGGCCCACAGGCGAGCCCCTGGTTGAGATACGGGAGCTTGAAAAGTCGTTTCTTCGCCCGGAGTTTTCGGTCACCAGCGAAACCGTGGGCTCGAATGTCGAGTTCATTGCGCACAACAGCTTTTACGCGCCAATGGAAGTACAGCTGGAAATCATGGAAATTGTCGGCGTCGAATTTCCACATCCCGATGATCAGTTACGCTGGGTCGTTGCGGCACGAAGCGATCAGCGGCTGTTGAATCTCGAGTTCCTGAACGATGTATCCGCGCCGTCAGTCAGGTTTCAGTTTCGCTACCTGCCAGGCGACCCGGCATCGCAACACAGGGCGGACGATGGCTACCTGGTGCCGTTCTCTGCCGGCCAGAGCTTTCCCATTACACAAGCCTACCCGGACACAATGACTCACAAGGCATTGGACAGCGTTCGAGCAGTCGACATTGCGATGCCAATCGGCACCGATATTTTCGCAGCGCGTGACGGCATCGTGTTTGATGTAGCATCGCAGAATTTCCGGGGCGGCCTGGAGGCGATACAAAAAGGGGAACGAGCGAACATCGTTCGGATACTGCACGACGATGGCACGTATTCCGTGTACGCACACCTCAACTGGAATTCCATACGGGTTAAACCGGGCGATCGGGTCAAAGCGGGTCAATACATCGCGGATTCCGGGAACACGGGCTTTTCCAGTGGGCCACACCTGCATTTCGCCGTGCTTCGAAACGCCGGGTTTCGAATTGAATCATTGCCAATCACGTTTCGAGGTCCGAACAACGCGCGCCGAACGCCGGTATCCGGCGAGATGTTGACCGGTTTTCGCTAAGGTCCCAAGATACCCGGCATGGAATTTATTACCTCCCCGCTGTTCGTTTTCCTGCTGCTTGGTGTCGTCGCGACAGCCGCGTTCATGTTTGAACCCACGGCGTTGACCGGCGAATGGCGGGAACTCGCCAGGCGCTATGGGACACCACGTCGACCGGCAACGCTCTCGTTTCCAGCCGAGCACGTGCAACTCGGATTGCTTGGACTGACGCAAATCGACGCGCACCTGGATGATGAAGGATTCTGGATTCTCATTGCCGGTCCGAACGAAGGACAGGTGCGGGCCTGCCTGTTGATTCCCTGGGACTGTGTGCGCTATCGGGCCGACAAGCAGGACAAGCAGTATTTCCAGCTACGCGGTAAAGATCCCATTGATTTCCTGGTGTCGAGGGAACTGGGCAATGCGCTGCAACGGCGCAGCGACCGATTCGAACTTGAGGATCAGCTCTGAGCAGGCACTTCCGGTGCCTGGCTTAGTCGAATACCAGGTGGACGCGGCGATTGCGCCGGCCCTTGTTCTCGATCTTGCTGACGCGAACCGCACCGATTTCGCGAGTGTTACTCACGTGGGTTCCACCACAGGGCTGGTAATCGATGTCGCCGATGCGCACGGTGCGAATGTCACCGGCACCTCGTGGTGGCTGTACGGACATCGTTCTGATCAGGTCCGGTCGTTCGTCGAGCTCGGCTTCGGTGATCGTTCCAAATTCGACGGGATGTGCACCGTCGACTAAATCGTTCAGCCGTCGCGTCAGGTCTTCCTTGTCGACCTGGTGTTCGCCAAGATCGAAATCGAGCCGGCTTTTTTCCGCACCGACTGAGCCGCCTGTGACCGGCACGGGGATCAGTGAGCCGAGCAGGTGCATACCGGTGTGCATGCGCATGTGCCTGAAGCGGCGCTCCCAGTCGAGCGCAGTCTCGACGGTATCGCCGACCGCCAAAGTGTGGTCCGCACTGTCCAATTGGTGCCTTATCTCGCCGGGCGTGCCGGTCCTGCGCGTATCGAGTACGCGCAAATTAACACCATCTGCCGTGGTGAAAACGCCAGTGTCGCCGGGTTGTCCGCCACCCATTGGGTAGAATATCGTCCGATCCAGTTCGACCCAGTCACCGTCAACGGCAGTGACTCGGGCTGCAGAGGTTTGTTGGTAGCTGTTCTCGTAGAATGCCTCTTTCGAACCCGCCATCTCGATTCCTCTCGCCAATGTCATCGCCATTATGAAACGCCTGCCGCGAATGGCAAGTGACGTCGCTAGATGGCTACTGACATTTCGCAGAGCACGATACGCCGGGTAACGCTGCCTGATCGTCAGTGGGTTTGCCAAAGTCCGGATGAAAAATGCTCAAAACCAGGCTCAGAAGCACGATACCCGTTGCGGCCAGTGACCACATATTGTTGACGACGAAGCGAATGCGGTTGCGATTGGCGAGACCAATCGCACGCCAGATTCGGCCGGCGGCCCAAAAGCTGAGTCCGATGATGACGACAATCTTGATGCAGGCGGCAATTGTCGGCAGCAGACCGGTCGCATCCAGGTTATAGAACAGGATCAGCAATGAAACGATACTGATAAGCGTTCCGAGCATGAACTCGGCGATGGCGCCCGGGGCCTGTTGCCGGAGCGCCCTGAAATTTCGCAGGCCGCCCAGGAAGGCTCCCTTGTACTTGTGCTTGAGCGCCCTTTCGATGCGCTTTTCGTTGACGATGTCGTCGGGCACGTTGTTGTGGTCGCCTGGCATGGTGCAAGTATCCTCCAGTGTCTTGCGCTGGACCCTGCGTTCCGTCTCAATTCGCAAGTGGACTGTGCTCAATTAGTGTGAAGTAGCTCACTAATCGGTAATTTTCGGCGCCTCGGCGAGCCGGATATTGATGCAGTTCCGCGACTTCAATTGCGGCAAATGCGTTGATACGCGCTGCAGAATGAACCTGCTGGTCACCAAAGAAACCTGGACAATGATGTCTTCCTCGCGACAATCGCATCGAGTTGCCGTGCGCCGCCCTGTTGGGCTGTGCGCCGCCTTGCTGTGCGCATTGGCAACCTGGTCAGCTCCCGGCAATGCCGCGACCGTGCGTGACGACTTTTCCCAGAGAACCTGGAGCAACAATGACGGTACGGTCAACTGGAGTGGCGACTGGATAGAGGTTGACGGCAATTCGACGCCGCCGAGTCCCACGAGCGG
>JAUHYO010000367.1 GCA_030426325.1 Gammaproteobacteria bacterium
GGTGACCGACAAGCTCGGCGCGACCGTTCGTATCGACCATACGGCAAAGGGCAGCGGCAAAATGGTGATCAGCTACAACAACCTCGATGAACTTGACGGCATCCTGAAACACATCAAATAGGCTGATCCAGGCCGTACTGGCGGAGGGTCGGCCGCTTACTTGGGTTCGACGATGAGGTAGCTCGAGGTTGTCTCGCCAACGTTGAGGACTTCGTGCCATGCGACGCCGTCGCTCGTCCAACTTGCGCCGCTGGTCAGCGACTGAACTCGCGTTCCGCTGACATCAGTGATCTGCATGCGACCGCCTTCGAGGATGTAGCCGAAATGGGCCGCGTGGAAGTGCCGTACGTGGCCGCCGCCAGGCGGGAAAACGCAACGCAGCACGCGTTGCCGCGCATCCTCGTGCAGCTTTTCGCAAACGGCGTTGCCGTTCCAGCCGGCGTCGAGTGGGTCGGGAAGGTCGGCAGCCAGTGCCAGTGAAGCAAACAGGGACAGAATCAGCAATCGACGCACTGTGGTTTCCGGCAAAGAAAGTGGGCGCGAAAGTCTACCTGTCCTGGTTCAAAAGACCAGCAGGCAACGGTCGGCAGACATCGGAACTCACCCGCCCGGGTCGGCAATGAAATTTTCATGGCCGGCATTGTTGCGGGTAAGCCGTGCCTGAGTTTCAGGCTACAGCGTGAATATCGATGCTTTCAGCGCTGTAACCGCTTTGAATCAGATCAGGCATCACGGCCTCGCTGATCAGGTAACCCTGCAACTTGTCGCATTCAATTTTCTCAAGAAAATCGTAGGTTTCCTGTTCTTCGACACCTTCAGCACAGACCGAGATTCCAAGGTTGTGAGCAAGCCCGGTCACGGCCGCGAGCATCTTCTGCACAACGTCGTCTTGCCGGGCACGTTTCAGCGCAGCGGAATGAATTTTGATTTCATCCACTGGCAGCTCAATGAGCTTGCCGAGCGAGGCAGCTGCAATTCCAAAGTGGTCCAGCGAAATTCGAAAACCGCGTTCCCGCAACTGCTTGACGACCTGCAGGTGGGGCGCATTCGAGTCAGCAAGGTTGTGCTCGACGATTTCGAACGTGAAGTTCGAGCATTCCAGCCCGCGTTCTTTGACGATGGTTTCGTAGCGATCTGCCAGCTTAGGATTGTTCAGCTGGCTCGAGGCCAGGTTGATACACGAACTAAGCTCGAGCCCGCCCTTTCGCCACCTGAGCAACTGCGCCGCAGCTTCATGCAGCACAAATTCACTCACGGTACGCATCATGCCAAACGCTTCCAGTTCGGGCAGAAAATCCATGGGTCCAACACTGCCCCTGGTCGGGTGCTCCCAGCGCAGCAATGCCTCAACCTCGGCGGTTTTCCAGTTCTGGCCATCGCCACGGACGACTTTCGGTTGGTAGCGTAGCGAGAATTCGCGGTTAACCAGTGCCGAAGCCAGTTCCAGTTCGGGCACACGCAGCAGCGCTTGCCGGCTATTGCGCACGGCGGCCAGCAACTCGTCATTGTTGAACTTGGGGCGCAGCCACTGGACGTTGGGGATGGAGCCGAGGTCGTCAATCAGGTAGTCCTGATTCCGGAGCCGCAGTGCTTCACGATCAACACAAACGACCAGCCCAAGCGGCTGTCGTTTGGCGGCCTTGATCAAGACTGCGACTGTGCCCGCACTGACATCACGCTTGGTGAGCAGGACGATCCGCCGAAGCGGGTCGGTCAACCGCCGGTCCAGGCTCATTGCTTCCGAAAAGGTGGCCGGGAGCAGGCTGAATTCACGTGCGACATCGATCGTGCTGTGGCTCTTGGCGGCGAGCTCACTGGTCAAAAATTGCATTACATCTCCTGCCAGAACGGCAGCGGTGATTATTCACTGCCGTTTTGGCCACTCTATCCGTGGCAATTGATACTGATGCCGTTATACGCAGGATTGGCGCAGGACATTGTGCGACAGGTCGCATTGTCGAAATTTGACCAATTATGACCTGTGTGGCCTTGACGTTTCGGCATATGGCGTCATACAGGAGGGACATCGCGGAGGAAATACGGTGGCCCATTCTGTTGCCTTACCCCCACCTCACCACTATAATGCGCGGCCTAAACGCAGGCCCGCTTGGATAGACAGCGATTTCGACGCCACCCACCGCCGGATACCCGGTGGACGTGGCGTTTTTAATGTCGGAGATACGCGAGAAATGACGGTTAAGGCCGGGGAGCAAACCAAAGGCTCCGCAGCTCACCCCCTCATTCGCCTGCTGTTGTTGCAATTGGGCCTGTGCGTGGCACTGGCTGTGTTGTTTTGGGGCACGAAAGGACGGGTAGCAGGCTATTCAGCGCTGTTGGGCGGACTTACCTGTGCGATCCCGAACGCCTGGCTGGCGATGCGACTGGTCGCGCCCCGGCGCGACCCTGGCGCGCGAGCCCTGCTCAACGCGGCCTATATTGGAGAAACAGGGAAGCTCGCGCTGACCTTGACGATGTTTGCACTGATCTTTGCGCTGGTACGGCCGATCGCCGCGTTGCCACTGTTTACGACGTTTATCGTCTGTCAACTGGCCACGCTCGCGGGGTTGTTGATGCGCGGTCAGGAACCACACCGAGATACGGATACGACAAATGGCGAGTGAAAGCGGACACGGCCCGGTAAGTTCCGGCGACTACATCCAGCATCACCTGCAGAATCTGCAGCTGTGCCGGGCAGACGGTGAATGGGTCTGGAACCAGTGCGCCGGCAATTTCTGGGCGGTCAATGTCGATTCGATGGTCATTTCGATCGTACTCGGCCTGGTTTTCATTCTGCTGTTCCGCAGTGTCGCCAAGAAGTCGACCAAGGGTACTCCGGGTAAAATGCAGGCGGCGGTCGAGATCATCGTCGATTTTGTTGATTCCAACGTCCGCGATACCTTCCATGGCAAGAGCAAGCTGATAGCGCCTTTGGCGCTGACCATCTTTGTCTGGGTCTTCATGATGACTCTGATGGACCTGTTGCCGGTGGACTGGCTGCCGTTCACTGCCGCCGCGGTTGGTGTGCCTTACCTGA
>JAUHYO010000037.1 GCA_030426325.1 Gammaproteobacteria bacterium
TTCGGCAGTCAGGTCGCCGTCCAGCTTGGCTGTGCCGACAATCAGCACTGCCGCAACATGCACGGGGTCTTCAATGGAGTAGATCGGGTCACCCTGGTACTTCTTCGCCCATGCTCGCCGTCGGCGCCAATTGAATGGATTCAGGCCGCCGATATCGATGCCGAGTCGATCGAGCAAATAGAATATGGTGACCAGGCTGGTCAAAACCCCGATTATGATGTGCATATTCGACCCTCGCCGGAGAAGGATTCGTAATGTGGCAGATGATACCGCTTGGCCTGTTCAGAACTCAGATCAATGGAGCCAAGAAGCAGGGTAAGTCGACAAGCAAGCATATGCAATTGGCATGGCCAGCCTCTTGCTACCGCTCTGCAAGTTGCCGCGCAATTTCTCGTTGAAGCTGTTCAAACGCTGAATCCCGATAGCTGCGACGCACGATCGGTTGATGCTCGTGTTGCCGTGCGAGTGACAAGTATTGCTGTGCATCCAGCGGTCTGTTTGCCTCAAGCAGCCAGACAGTTTGCTGGAGCGGAATGTCGATCAGCGAATTCGCGTCAAAGGAATGATCAAGCTGCAGAAGTGCCAAATCAAGATCGCCAGACCGGGCGTAAGCCAAGCCCTTGTTGTATAGAATTGCGCCCAACGCAATATTATTTGCTGAGATTCTCGGGTTGCTCAGCAGGCTGTCAAACAGGTCATGCAATTCCTCGGCGCCGAATGCGGAACACGTCCCGGCAAACGCATTGTTCCGGAGCACGGGCAAGTAGTTGACCAGCTGCAGGTCGTAGTTGCTGCTGGAAATCCGCCCCAGGAATTCGTCAACTTGCCGGGCTGTCAATGTGTTGAGCAGGCACCGCAAATTGAGGATGCTGAGCAGGGTCGATGTGTGACCGGGCATTTTCCCGGCCAGGTGTTCCTGTTCGGCAAGGGCGTCACCATACCGGCCCGACACAATAAGCTCGTTGACGTAAAACTGCTGCGCGCGCTGGGAATCCGGGTGTTCAATCAGTGCGGTTCGCATGAAGCGGGACTCGCTTCCCCACGTTGAAGCGCTTTGCCAGGTCATCAGGCTCTCAGCAACGATAAACAGCGCCACGCCAAATAACAGAATGCGCTGCATCTTCTGTTTGACGAGTAGCAGCAGTGCGGCTGCGACAATCAGTGGTCCAAGTAACGGCAAGTAATTGCGGTGCTCGAAATAGAGTTCGAGCGGGAAGGGACCGGCTTCTAGACTGTGCCCGGAAAAAAACCACAGTACGCCGAGGCTGACGAGTGGAAGCTTCTTGCGTGCTGCAATTGCAAATCCGACAAGCGAAACGATTATGAGCAGGCTGATCAGTGTCGAAACAGGACTAACCAGTCCCGTCGAGACCGGGTAGTCATCGTGGATGATGCCTAGCCCGGAGAGTCGTGGCGCCACGATCTGGCTCAAGTAGTCGACGACAACGACAGCCTCTGTCATCAGTCGTTCCGGGAGCGTAAATGAACGGAACTCGAAGCCTGACGAAATGCTGTCCCAGCTGGCCGCCACAATTGAAGTGAAGATCAACAGCGGGGAAACAAGCGTCGCCAATAACAAGTTTCGATGACGTGTGCTGGTTCTGACGGCACTGTATACCGTCAGTTCGATCGTCAGGGCGTAGAGCGGGAGCAGAATGGCACTCTCTTTGCTGAGCAGGGCGAGCAATCCAAAGCCGCTCATGCCGCCCAGTATCCACAGCCAGCCACGGACGGGGTTCGCCGGCAATTGATTCCGGCCTCGCATGTAACAAAGCAGACCCGCCAGAGTGAATAGCGTGCAAAGCATTGTCATTCGCTGAACAATGTAGGCTGTTGTCGATACAAGCAACGGATGCAACAGCCACAGTGCTGCGCACATGAGCGCCAGTCTATCGGCAGTCAGTTGATTCTGGGATATCGAAAAGACACGCCTCGCCAACAGAAAAATAAGCAGTCCATTGACCAGGTGTATGACGAGGTTGCTTATGCGAAAGGGTTTCGGATCGGCCGGCCAGGTTTTCGCGTTCAGGGTGAAGCTCGCAAGGCTTAGCGGGCGGCCAATCGGTCCGGATCGTGGCGTCGCGATATATTCAAGGTATTGTTCGGCTGATATCAGTCCACCTCGTTCACCCATTGGCTCGAGATTCGGAATGTCGTCGAACAGGAACGGACCGTCGAGTGATGGCCAGTAGCAAATCGCGGTCAGCGAGAAGGCTGCCAGTAGTCCGAAAACCAGGCCCAGGTAGTGGCGACGATGCTCGTTTGAAAAAACTGACAGGGTTTGCAAGACGCTCCCGGTACCCGATCGTTGTCGTATGGAAAGCAGAACTATACCTGACGTTGCGGATATATCAGTTGCTTGAGTTCAAACAACGACACGAAAACGGGTGTGCGGCCCGCGATTGCCGGAAATTACTCAGTCGAGCAAATCAAGTACTTTAGCGGTCGCCCGCTGCAATGACTTGTCAATGCTGATCAGACCTTCCTCATGCCCGCCCATTACGGCCAGCCCCTCTGACCGGAAAGCGGTTTCGTCGTAGAGCCGCTGAAACTCGAATGCCATTTCGGGCGTGCCGTAAGCAATTTCACTGCCTGTTGTCGGAAGTTTGTCGAGGTACTTGTCCCAAAGTGCCTTGCTATGGACGTGTACGACCGCCTTGATGTCGGTTGTCAGTTCGTAGATCGCAGCATGCGTCAGTGCCTCGGATGATGCCTGTACTGGGCCGGTGCAGGAGACCTCGTTTCGTTCAATGTCGTAGCTTGTCACGAGGGCGTAATGCTCCTCATTCGTGCGTTCGAGGGACCCGGTTTGGGTGCCGGTAATCAGGAACTGACGGGGAGCGCCGAAACGGATGCTGATGTTTCCAAAACCGATGTTCAGTTCCGGGTAGTGGCCGATCAAACCCGCTGCAAATAGCCGGTACCGCGACTTGTCCATGAGGTGCGCTGCCTCAATACTGGGTGCCGGCCCCGGGGTCCAGTGGCTGTTGTACTTGATGTAACCTTCATCGATGGTCACGTTGATCGCATTTCAGGAAACAGTGACAGCAGGCCGTCCTCGCTGGACGCGCAGACGCCGCGTTCCGTAATCAATCCCGTAACGAGCCTGGCCGGCGTTACATCGAAAGCGTAGTTGCTGACCGCGGTGTCCGGGCCGGTTGTGCGAACCGATGTCGTTTTGCCATCGGCGATACCGTAAACGTTGATGACTTCGCCCGGATCACGTTCCTCGATCGGAATCTCGGCAATGCCGTCCCGGCTGTTCCAGTCAATCGTTGTTGATGGCAACGCAACATAGAATGGAATCCCGTTGTCGTGCGCGGCGAGTGCCTTCAGGTAGGTCCCAATCTTGTTGGCGACGTCACCGGAACGCGTCGTCCTGTCGGTCCCTGTAATCACAACATCGACCATGCCGTGCTGCATCAGATGACCGCCGGCGTTGTCGACAATCAGGGTATGCGGGACTTGATTGGCAGCCAGCTCCCAGGCGGTCAACTGTGATCCCTGGTTACGGGGCCGGGTTTCGTCCACCCACACGTGAATCCTGATGCCTTTCTGGTGTGCAAAATAGATCGGTGCGGTAGCCGTGCCCCAGTTAATTGTCGCTAGCGATCCCGCGTTACAGTGCGTCAGAACGTTGACGACCCCGTCATTCTTGCTTGCGGCGATTTCCTCAATCAGTTTAAGGCCATGATTGCCGATACCGCGGCTGATCTCGATATCCTCGTCGCAGATATTTTCGGCTTCCTGCCGTGCAAGGCCTGTCATGTCAGCGCTGTTTTTCGCTGCTGTGAGGCGCGAAAGCACGCGCTCGACGGCCCAGCGCAGGTTGACAGCGGTTGGGCGCGATTCCAGCAAGGCATTCCCAGCGGCCCGGATCTCGGCCAGGTCGCCCTCGCTGCTCAAGCTTGCGAGGTAGAGACTCCAGGCCGCGGTCGCACCGATCAGTGGCGCGCCTCGCACATACATTTGTGCAATTGCAACGACGCCGTCCTGCCATGAACGCAGATCATGAATCCGATAATCGTGAGGCAGCAGGCGCTGGTCGATGATTTGCACAACCGCCTCATCATCCGGGGATAACCAGATGGTTCTGAAGTCCTCGGGATTCTCCGGCATCATAAGGCAGCTAGCCTCCGAGTCCGGCAGCCAGGCGCGCCGAACGAAGTGTATTGGCCATCAGCATCGTGATCGTCATGGGTCCGACGCCACCCGGGACCGGCGTAATTGCACCGGCAACGTTGCTCACATCGTCGTAATCCACGTCGCCGGTCAGGCCTGTTTTCTTTTCGCCGTCGACAATTTTTTCAACGCGATTGATGCCGACGTCGATGACGACCGCGCCGGGTTTCACCCAGTCTCGTTTCACCATGTCTGGCCGACCCACTGCAGCGACAACAATGTCGGCACTGGCGACCACGCCGGCGAGATCTTTTGTCCGGCTGTGCGTAATTGTCACGGTGGCATTGGCTTGCAACAACAAGGACGCCATCGGTTTGCCGACAATATTCGAGCGGCCGATTACGACGGCGTTCTTACCCGACAGGTCGCTGCCCATTTCGTCCTGAATCATCAGCATGCATCCTGCCGGCGTGCAAGGTACAAAGGCATCGGCTGTAAGACCGGCGGTTAACTTGCCGATATTGATAAAGTGGAATCCATCAACATCTTTCTGAGGGTTGATTGCCTGGGTTATTGTTTGTTCGTCGAGATGACCCGGAAGCGGAAGCTGTACGAGTATGCCGTGAATTGACTGGTCGGCATTAAGGTCGTCGATCAGTGCTAGGACATCCTCCTGCGACACACCGGTGTCCAGCGTGTGCTGTACCGAGTGGAAACCGCAGGACTCGGCCGTGCGTTTTTTGTTTCGAACGTAAACCTGGCTGGCCGGATCTTCGCCGATGATCACAACCGCGAGGCCCGGCTTGATGCCATGCTCCGCGAGCAGTGCTTCGGTTTCCCGGGTAATGGACTGTGCAAGTTGTGCTGCTTTTGCCTTGCCATCGATTCGTTTCGCCGTTGTCATTCGTTCTTATCCTTTTTTATGGCTCAGTCGCCGTGGAATCTGGCGGACGCATGGTAACGCCACAAAGAGCCGGTTTCTAGCGAACGCGCTCGCGCCGGTTTAACAAGCCGAATACAAGACTTAATGGCGCCAGTGATGCGACCAGGTGCTTGATCGAGTGTCCGCTGATCAGATTACCGAGTTTGTACATACCGATATCCTGAAGCTCAAAGAACTTGGCAGCCGCGTATAAACCGATCATCCACCACAGGTATTGGCCGAGATCACTGCGTCCGCGATAGACAGTAATTACAATAGGAATCAACAATATAGGAAGAAACTGGACCAGGGCATAGGGCCGGAGATCGCCAGCGGCCAGCGACTCGGTCCAGGCCCAATAGACGACGCTGCCGACGCCCGCGATCAGCAGGGGCAATAGCAGTTTCCTGCCGAGCGGCGCGGAGAAATACTCGGAAATGACAATGGCGACGAGACTCATGAACGCGATCGTCATCGGAATGCGATCCCATACCAGCGAGGCGTTATTCGGTTGCCAGTGGAAGTAGCCGGAGCCGATGCTTGTCAGGATCAGGGACAGGAAGAACACTCGCCAGGCCGTGACCGTAGGCGGGGTCACAACCTCGGGGTGCCGACTGATGGAGCGCCAGCCGTAGAAGCCAACGAGCAGAAAAGGCAGGTTGGTCACGACATTGAAAAAATTGGGAATGCCAAGAAGCATTCTGCGATCGACAAAATTGTGGTAGCCAAGGTCCTGCGGTGTCGGGTCCACTCGCAAGACAGCAATCAACACGGCCACTGTTACCGCAAGCAGTAGCGTCGGGCGCCAGCTCACAGCCCGAAGGCTTCGCAATCTACGCGCGTCATTTTGAAATCGATTGCCAACGGTTCGCCGTCCGACACACCCTCGATTCGCCCGGCCAGTTTGTCATTATCCCGACGGTAGAGTATGCGTTGTGGAAAATCGTGGTCTGGATTCTCAAATGCTACGGATTGGATGCCGGTTTCGATCAGCCTGAAGCTTGCAGTTGCCTGTCCCGAGGGCGATGCAATCAACACCAACGAGCCGGAATCGTCGGAGCGGATCTGCATGAATTCATGTGCAATGGTCCTCGATTGCTTCACGACCCGACTCATGGCAAACATCGTTCCGCCGGCGGGTGGCATCCAGACTTCGCCAGAACCGGGTGCGCGGCCATCGTAGGACCAGCAACCCGCAAGCCAGTCGAGCGCTGCAATGTCCGCCGCGCGCGTAGGACCGCCGGCCATCAGGAGGATCAGGGCCAATCGCAGCATTCTCACAATTCTCCTCCTTCGGGCCCGTAAAAAATGACCCAGGCTGCAAAATCGTCGCTGAAGTCTGCGAATCGATGTTCAACACCGGCTGCGACGAACAATGCGTCACCGGGTGCGAATTCAATCCGCTCGTTTCCGCGGAAGAAAACACCGCTTCCCGTCTGCACGATATAGATCTCATCCTGCGTGTGAGGTTGCTGATCGTCGGTGACCCTGGGGCGGTAAAAGCCGAGCTCCATTGAGCCGTTTTCGAGCAGCACGCCGTACAGTCCGTCGTCCGACCCGCGGACGGCTTCCAGGGCTTTGGCAGGCGTCATGCGCTCACTCATCCGGCTACGGTACTGCAAGGGTCCAGGGGCGGCAAGCACGATACCCGGCGACCAGATTCAGGCTATCATTCGTTCGTGCGAAAACTAATCCGAAATATTCGAGGCGTACTGTTATTCACGGGCCTCACCGTAAATACCATCGTCTGGTTTCTGCCAATATTCTTGCTGGCCGTGTTAAAGCTGGTGCTGCCCGTGCCGCCATTGCGACGCGCAATCACGCGCTGGTTGATGGCCATCGGCGAGAACTGGATCAGCGTCAATACGTTTATCCTGCAGAATGCCGGGAATGTGGAATGGGATTCGCGTGGTCTTGAAAACCTGCGACGCGACGGTTGGTACCTGGTTGTCGCCAATCACCAGACCTGGGTCGACATTGTTGTATTGCAGGCGATATTCAATCGCCGCGTGCCATTTCTGAAGTTCTTTATCAAGCAGGAATTGATCTGGTTTCCATTGCTGGGTATTGCCTGGTGGGCCCTGGACATGCCCTTTATGAAGCGCTATTCGCCTTCATTCCTTGCCAGAAATCCGCATATGAAAGGCAAGGACCTTGAGACGACACGTCGTGCATGTGAAAAGTTTCGGGATACGCCAACGTCGGTGTTGAACTTCATCGAGGGCACGCGCTTTTCGGAGCAGAAGCGACTTGACCGGAAGTCGCCATTCCGTCACTTGCTGCAACCGCGTGCAGGTGGCCTCGCAATGGCGCTGTCATCGATGGGCGAGGTATTTACTGCATTGCTCGATGTCACACTTGTGTATACGGACGGCGCGACGAGTTTTTGGAATATGTGCTGCGGAGATCCGGTAAGGGTTATTGCGGAAGTCCGCGAGAAACCGCTGGAGCGGTGGCTGGTTGACGGTGATTATCAGAACGATCGTGACTTCCGCAAGCGTCTGCATACCTGGTTAGGCGAAACCTGGTCTGAAAAAGATGCAATAATCGCAAGAATGAGAGAAGCACATGGTTGAGAGTCGAAACTACGATACCGTCGCATTCGATGTGCGCGACAATGCGACGATGCTGTTTTTTGCGAAAACGACGGACGACGGTGACATCGCAGACTACCTGTTGCTGATGCGGACGATCGACGAAGATTTCAGTGAATCGATATACATTGAGATTAATGAGCAACAATTCGGCGGACACGACCTCATTCGCGAAGCGACGCTCACCGGCAACGTGCTGACCTTGCATCTTCTTGCCCCGGCTGAAGCGCTGGGCGGTACGTCAGACATCGTCCTGACCTGGGCGGACACAACCGAGAATCTTGACAGCATCGAGGCCGGAGCGTTTCGTGTTTTCGGCGACACACTGGTCGGCGGCAATGCGTGAGCCGAGCGGTAACTGAGGGCGGTGTTTTTATTCAGCAGGATGGATCTGGGCGAATGATTGACGATCCGGTCACTGCATACAGCGTCTATATCGTGCGCTGTGCCGACAACAGCTATTACACGGGCATTGCTGCCGACGTAGAACGGCGCATTGCGGAACATCAGGGCAGTGCGCGTGGCGCCAAGTACCTGAAGGGCCGCGGCCCCCTGACGCTGGTGTTTTCCGAAGTGATCGGTGATCGCGCCGCTGCGTCACGTGTCGAATATCGGATCAAAAAGCTAAGCCGGCCCGAAAAAGAGGACCTGGTCAATGGTCGCGCCCGACTGAGTGCCTTAATGTCGAATCAGAGGTCAGAGGCCGGCTGCGCATAGATCGCGATCGGTGTGCCGAACTCCGGCATAAACAACGATGTGTCTGTGTCCCAGCGGCGTCGGAACTCCATCAGCCAGCGAGCGGTTTTCGGAATGTTGTCGACGAATCGTGGCGGCAATGCAAATTCGCCGAAGGGCTGTGTGTAGTCGTCAAAATGAACCGGGTAAACACTGTGACTGCCAGTCGCCGTCACCGTGTGTTGCCAGTACAACTCGGCGTAATCCCGCCCAAGTGATTCCAGCTGGGCGATGCCGAGGAATACGACATCAGCAGCTATATCCTGCAAAGCGTACTTCGTGTAACCAGCACTGCCTTGCACCAACGCCGTGCCTTGCGGGTGTTCGAGAACGATTGTAAACGCACCGCCCATCCGCCATGCCGTGACCGGTTGCGGCAAAATCAGCGGTTCATCAATCGATCCGTCCAGGGGCACGGCACCGCGCAGGCCGACTGGAGCGTGACTGGTCGGACGCAGTAAGACCTTGAATTCGCCGAACTCGAAACGTGATTCTTCGTCAATGACGATGATCTGATCTTCAGGCACCCCGGCACCGCGGGCAATCTGTGCTGTGGACTCCGAGCCCAGAACCGACGCGCTTGATCGATTCGCAATTGCGCCGACATCCATAGCGTGATCAAAGTGACTGTGAACCGGAATAATTGCGGCCAGGTTGCGCATCCGAAACTCATTCATAGCGTAGTTGATCACAGGCGCATCATTGTCAATGCTGCGTCCGAGAAGAATGTCAGCTATACCGGCGCGGGAAAAAAAACCATCGATTAGAATCTGCGTTTCACCATCATCGAACAGCAATGTCGAAACACCGAGCCATGTAACAGTCACTGCATCGGACGTGGCAGCCGATGCCAGCGCCGGTTTGGGCCAGTCGATTGCCTCGGGGTCGGGGCGGTCATGCCAAAGGAGCACGGCCAGCAGGCACACGATCAGGACGATAGTCAGTATCGTCCAGCCGGCTCGCTTGGCATATGTCAGCCACATCGCTACTGACCGACTGCAAGTCTCGCAAGGTGTCCGGTTAGCGGCGCCAGGTAGTTGCCCATCGCGTAGCCGAGCAATGCCAGCAGGATTGATGCGGGCACCAGGTTCGGACGATGGTGAGCTGCAACAATGGGCGCTGATGCGGCGGCACCAATGTTGGCGGCGGATGCAATTGCAACGCTGTGAACATCAACTTTGAAAATCCAGGCCCCTGCGAGCATGAACAGGCCGTGGATGAATATCCAGATGAAAGCGCCCAGCACGAACGCCGGTGCATCGACCAGCCCGGCGACTTCGGCGCGCGCACCCATACCTGCAACGAAAATGTAGACGAGCGCTGTTCCGATCGCGGTTGAGTTGGGCAAGGTGGAAACCGGTGTCGTTGAGAGGATCAGCGCAAGTGTTGTTACGACCAGGATGCGTACGGTGGTTTCAGAAAAAATGCCGGCGAGGGTCGGGCTGGCTCCCGCGACCCATTCGGCTATCGGCGGCGCAACACCGTGACCAATCGCTGCAACACCAAACACAACAGCACCCAGGTAAAGATACTGCGGCATCGTTGGTGCGTGATCGTCTTCGACATGCAACTCGGCGGCGGCGTCCATGGCGGCGATGCGGTCGGCAGGCACGCGTGCCCATTTGTTGAATCGATCCGCGAAGTCGCGGGACATCAATAGCAGGGGAAGCCAGACAATATAGATAATATTGTCGGCAACGACCGCGAGCCCGAGCTGTGACTCAGAAGCCCCAAGCATCTCTTTGGTGGCCAACATGTTTGCTGTTCCGCCGATCCAGCTACCCGCGAGGGTGCCAATCCCTTTCCAGGAGTCCTCTGGCAACCAGCCGTGTACGATGACGTAGGCGACGACACCACCCACCATTACACCCGCGGTACCCATCAACATCACCAGCACGCCTTTGCCCATGACCTTGACGACGGCCGGCACATTGACCTTTATAAGCATCAATACGATGAAAACAGGCAGGACATACTGACTCAGGCCGGTATAGATAATCGACTGGTTGGGAATGACATTGTGACCGGCGATGGTGAGGTTGCTGAGAAACACCGGCGTTGCGTAAATGAATAGCAGCGGTGGCAAATACTTGAAGAGTTTTGCGTCCGTCAGCTGGGCCAGCAAGAAGAAGAACGCAGCGACAGCGGCCAAAACCGCCAGCACGCCGATTGGCGATGTGATCAGAGTCTGGGTTGTTTCCAATTCCATTCGTGATGCCTCAGCCTTTAGGTTGCGGCTGAGTATAGAACATCGGCGGCGTCGCCGTGCAGCAGGCGTCCCTAGCTGAAGCCGACCTGGGCCTGGAAATCTTTGCGTGATCCTTCGTCGGTCATCGCGGCGGCCGTCACAGTCATCCAGACGGCGTGCCAGTCATCTACTTTACTTGGACCGAAAACAAATTTTGAGACGTAGCTTTCGAGGTCATCGACATGGATTACATTCTTGGGCGGTGGAGTGGTGAACTCGACCGAGCCGGTGAAAATTACGAGATTCGCGACCGGCACATACGGCACAATTTTTTGTAATGCGCGAGTTCGCCCTTCGTTCTGGATGAGCGGGTTTAGAAATCGGCGCCGTTTGACGCCATCGACATTGGTCCATTGCGCCTCGTCTTCTGCGCCGAATACAACGCCGTTGTAGTGTTTCGATTGTATGCAAAGTATGCCGCCCGCCGTCAGCACGGCATGCTCGATCTTGGCCAGCCCGCCGTAGGCACCCGGCAATATGAAGTCGTGCAGGACGTCCGGGCTGCGCTTGGCGAGTGCCGCACGAATGCGCCACTGCCCGAGCCTTTCGGTAACGAATCGCGCCAGGTGATGCGCAGTTGACCTGAATACAAGGGTCAGCAGCAGCGCAGCCGCAATGGTAAACAGGAAGATCGCGGGTCCGACGCCGGTTATACCGGTCTGAAATGCGCCATCTGCGGCCGATGCGGTGGAGCCGACCAGCGCCGCAGCTAACAGGCATGATTGCGCGTTTTTCAACATAAGGCGAAGCATAAGCCCTGGTTGGGAGGATGTAACGAATCAGGTCACATTTCAGCCGATTTGCGACGTATCAGCCCGGGTAGGCAAGGTAAAAGCCGTCGATTTCCGTGACACGAATTGCGGTTTCGTAAACTTCGCTGAGAAGTTCGCCGTTCAGAACCTCGCGTTTCGGTCCATCAGCAATAACCGCGCCTTGCTTAAGCAGAATGATTCGGTCCAGTTCCGGCGGGATTTCGTTCAGGTGATGGGTGACGATAACGATATTGCGCCCAAGGCGGGCCAGACTTCGAATGCGTTCGAGGTAATCAAAACTCGCTGCGAAGTCGAGTCCTGATGTTGGCTCATCAAGTATTAGCGTTGCCGGGTCATGCACAAGGGCGCGTGCCAGGAGGCAGCGTCGCTGCTGCCCGGACGACATATGTTTCAACTGCTTATCGCGCAAACCGGCAATGCCGATGCTTTGCAAGGCGGCTTCCGACGCATCGCGTTGCTCGGCGCTGACGCGATCAGCGAGAATGCCGTGTATGCCGATGCTGGAATGAAACCCGGATACGACAACTTCCAGCGCGGTGGTCGTCGGTGTATATCGTTGATGCAAATCGTTGGAGACCACGCCGATCTGCCTGCGCAGCTCCCAGACATTCCACCGCTCTTTGCCGAGTACACGAATAAAGCTGCCCGGCGCGACGACTGGATACAACTCCCGGTTGATCGTCTTGAGAAGAGTGGTTTTGCCACAACCGTTGGGGCCGAGAATCGCAACCCGCTCATGTTGTTCAATGTCCAGCGACAGGTGCTCGAAAACCCGGGTTGAACCGCGCCAGATCGTCGCATTCTGAATCTCGAGAAGTTTGATTTCAGATCTCGCTGCTGATCTTGAGCGGTTTCCAGTCAGCTTTGGATTCGTGTGCGGGCCCGACTGACGGATCATGCATGGCATCAAGCTGCATCGCCAGCCATTGAAACCATTCGAACGCGTAGGGGTTGCCATGTTCCGTCCGCAGATTTTCGGCCCAAACCGCGAGTTTTTTCCACAGGATCACAGCGCTGGAACCGATGAGGTGGTAGACGACCAACGATGGAACAATGCGTTGATACATCATGACGCCAATATTCTCCATTGTCGTCGCGATGACCATCGCGTACTGCTCGCACTCCGGACAGATTTCCTCGAGTTGGTCGGATGTCATGCCGTCTTCGAAACGAAGTACATTGCGATAGGCCTCGGTGAATTTCGGGCTGCCAAACGAGCGAAATAATTCGATCGCCGCAAGTTCACGACGTTGTTGCCGGGTCTGGCGCATCTGGATTACTGCGAAAATGATGCCGCCGACCACCACCAGCGCACTGAAAATCTCGGCGATATTGGCGAGTCTTGATAGGTCGTTCATGGAAGTTTGCCCTGTAGGTTGGCTCGATCAGGAAAGTGAAATCTACACTGTTTGCCGCTTCCACGCCCCACGGCGAAACACGATTACTGCGAGGACCGTCAGCAAGGACTCGGCAACGACAATCGCGATGAAGGCACCGTTCGGCCCCAGCTCGATGTGCGTAGCCAGCCACCACGCGAGCGGAATCTGCACGATCCAGAAACTGATGGCGTTCAGAATCGCCGGGGTCATCGTGTCGCCTGCGCCATTCAAGGCTTGCACAACGACCATGCCTACCGCGTACATCGGGAAGCCGATGCTCATAATTTGCAGGCAGCTCGTTCCCCATCGCAGCACATCCGCTTCGTTAGTAAACAGGCCCGTAATAAATTCGGCGAAGAACAGCAGGAACAGGCCGGCAAAGGTCATGAAGATCGCGTTGTACCGGGCCGCCTGCCAGGCGGATTTCTCGGCACGTTCGGGTTGCTCCGCACCGAGATTCTGACCGACGAGCGTCGCTGCCGCGTTTCCAAGACCCCAGGCTGGCAGAAAAATGAACTCCATCATTCGAAGCGCGATGGTGTATGCGGCAATCGCGGCGCTGCCATAGATGGCCACGATCCGCATCACGGCGATCCAGCTGGCCGTAGCGATAATGAATTGTGCGATGCCGCCAAGGGAGATGCGCACAAGTTGCAGTGTAAGCAAGAGCCGGAACTTGAGATCGCGAACATGAAATTCAATTCGACCGCGCCCGTTCAACAGGTACCAGAGTTGATAAAGGATGCCAGCACCACGGCCAATGGTTGTTGCTACGGCAGCGCCCGTGACGCCCATTTCCGGAAATGGGCCAAGGCCGAAAATCAGGCAGGGGTCCAGAACAATATTGATGCCGTTGGCAAGCCACAATGATCGCAGTGCTACTGTTGCGTCGCCGGCGCCCCGAAATGCGGCGTTCAGCAGAAACAGGTAGATAATACTGACGGAGCCGCCCAGCAGCACAGCTGTGAACCCTTTGCCGGTTTCGATGACGCTGTCGCTGGCCCCCATGATACGCAACAGCTCTTCAGCATAGATCACGCCACCAACGCCGATGACAAAGGATAACAGTGCGCCGAGCCAGATTGATTGCCCGGTTGCAGCGGCAGCACCACGCACATCGTTTTCACCAATGCGGCGGGAAACCATGGCGGTCAGCCCCATGCCCAGACCGATCGCCAGACCGTAAAGCACTGTGATCAGCGCTTCGGTTATCCCAACAGCCGCGACGGCGTCAGTGCCGAGTTGAGAGACAAAGGCAATGTCGACAACGGCGAATACCGACTCCATCGCCATTTCCAGCATCATTGGTATCGCGAGCAGGCCCAGCGCACGGCCAGTCGGGCCGGTCGTGAAATCTTCCGTATTGTCCCGTAAGGCATGGCGCAGGAACTTGCGAGTGCGCTTCCAAACGGATTGTTGTTCGATCGGCTTGTTCATTACAATGAGTTGGAACACTGCGAGGTTCGTATCATGCCTGATGGTCTTGAATTTCTTCTAATCTTTATTGCGCTCGTGATTATTTACACGATTGCAAAAGTCATCGGCTACATTCGGCTGAGCAAGCAGCAGTGGGAGCAAGTCGACAAGAGCAAGCTCAAGGAATGGGATGACGACGAGGACGATTAACTAACTGATCGACTTGTCACGGCGCAGCAGTGATTCAAGTTCTTTGGCGGTATCTTTGGTCGACTGGATCAGCTTTTCCTCAGAGTCCTGGATCTCGAATTGTTCCTTCAACAGGCGCTCGTCGCGTTCGCAGAACTGTTCGACAATGTGTTTCGCGTCGTCCGCGGGTCGGCCCAGGTGCCGGAGAATCTGTTCCGACATAGCGAGGCTTGATAGCAAGGTCTCGCGAAAAATATGCTCGATGTCGAGTGACATGAGTTTATGGGCATGACGGCGATTTCTCGCTCGCGCAATAATCTTCAGGTGGGGAAAATGCCGCCTTACTGCTTCGGCGATCTTGATGGATTCCGCAATATCCGAAACCGCCAGAACGAATATTTTCGCGTGTTCTGCGCCTGCGGCCCGCAGCAAATCGAGCCGAGATGCATCGCCATAGTGGACCGTTGCGCCGTATCGTCGAACGAATTCGACTTGTGATGAGTCCCGCTCCAGCGCAGTGAATGACTTGCCGACGATGTTGAGTAGCCGACCGACGATTTGCCCAACCCGCCCGAAGCCGACAATCAGAACTTCATGCGCCTCGTCAGTCGGTACATCAAACTCCTTTTGCTCGACAGGATTGATCCTGCGCCCAGCTGCTTCAGCTGCGGCGTAAACAAAGGGTGTCATCAACATTGAAATCGCGACCGCGAGTATGAGTTCGTCAATCGTTCCTTGTGGCAAAACCGATTCACTGGCAGCAATTGCAAGCAATACAAAGGCAAACTCACCGCCCTGCGCCAGGATCGCAGCCAGTTTAAGGGCGGCCGCCCGATCGCACATACCGAAACGCAGCGCGAGGAAGTAAAGAACAATCGCCTTCGTCGTCATAAGGAGTGTGACAATCACAACAATTCGCCCTGGAATTTCGAACAGAAGGCCCAGGTTGACTGACATGCCGACGGCGATGAAGAACAGGCCGAGCAGTAATCCCTTAAAAGGCGCTATGTCGGCCTCAAGCTGGTGGCGAAACTCCGACTCCGCCAGCATCATGCCCGCAATAAAGGCGCCGAGAACCATCGACATGCCGGCAACTTGCATCAGGAGCGCCGAACCGATGACCACCAACAGGGTTGCCGCCGTGAAGATTTCCGGAATGCCGGAACGGGCAGCGATCTTGAACGCCGGGGTTAGCAGGTATCGGCCAGCGACAATCAGGCCGCCAATCGTCGCGGCCATAAGCCCGAGCTGGACGAAATTGACTCCGCCGTTCAATGTTGCGTCGGCGCCGAGCAAGGGCAGAATAGCAATCAACGGTATCGCAGCGAGGTCCTGGAACAGCAGGATGGAAAAAGCCGCTCGACCTTGA
>JAUHYO010000368.1 GCA_030426325.1 Gammaproteobacteria bacterium
TGGACTATGATGAAAACCGAACGTACACGGCGATCGAGACGTTTCAGAAGCGCCGCGGAAACTGCCTTTCATTTTCAATCCTGTTTACGGCACTCGCCCGGGAGGCGAATCTTGATGTCACTTTCCAAATGGTGGATATACCACCGAGCTTCAGTGCGACTGATGAAACGATTCTGCTAAACAATCACATCAATGTACTCGTCAAAGGAGTGAGAAGTGATATCAATTTCATGCAGTCATATGTCGTGGATTTCAATGCAGCTGAATACAACGGCAATTACGATACCAAGAGAGTAGAGGACAACTACGCCATCGCCCTGTACCTGAGCAACGTGGCTGTCGAGGCGATGCAGGCGGGGGACGCACGCAAGGCGTTTCGATATCTTAAGAAAGGAATCGAAACGGATCATACGATTGCAGGAATCTGGGTCAATCTCGGTGTGTTGTACTCGCGACACCGACACTACGAAATGGCTGAGAAGTCGTACAAAATGGCGCTAACGGTTCAGCCATCCAATAAATCGGCGCTGGTGAACCTGGCGGGCGTGCTCGAGTTTCTTGGCCGCGTCGAGGAATCCGATTTCTACCTCGGAAAAGTGAGGTACTACAGGGACCACAATCCTTACTATCGCTACTTTCAGGCGCAAGACGCCTATCGGCGTAATGACCTCGATGATGCACTTGCCTACCTGGACAAGGCAATACGGCTCAAAAAGGAAGAGCACCAGTTCTATTTTTTGCGCGGACTGGTTCACCAGCGAAAACAACAATACGAACTCGCCGCCAGGGACTATGAAAAGGCCAGGGATACGGCTCAGAAGGCACAGCTGATATCAGGCTACACCAGAAAACTGGAAGCCCTGGAATCCAGGCTGCGCTAGTTGGCGCGTTTTACCCGGATGCTGCGACTGCCGGCTTTCTTTTCCATCAGGAATGAGCCAAGACTGGCTTCGCGAATAACGACCACTTCGCCACTTTTGAGAGGCATCGGCTGATTATCAAGCTGCCGCCATGTCTGTCCATTGTCGAGGACGATGGTGAGTTTCCGGCGGGCGGATTTTCGAACTTTGACAACCTCGGCTTCTATCTGGGCTATCTGGTCGATCGCCATCGACGTTTCGACGATTCTTTTGGCTTCGGCATCGTTCTTGCCAAAGAGGGATTGAGCATCCGGAACCTGGTCGACTGCATTCGAGTCGGGCCGACGAACGGAATCCGGGTCTTGAGCTGAGTCCGCCAATACTCGCGAATCAACAAGTCCGTCATAGCAAGCAACTCGCTTTTCGATAACTTCAATTTGCCGGCAGTCTAGCCAGGCTTTCTCAATCGCTATCGCGGGCTGGATCAGAAACAGCAACGTGAGCGGTAGTTTTTTCATTGGACTCTTTTCAATGCAGTTGGTGGTTAGAGTAAAAAAAACCTCCAGGGTTTCCCCTGGAGGCATTTTTTCACACTGGAAGGGTAGCCTCGCCTAGAAGCTGATCGATGCCCTTCCGTAGATGTAACGACCTTGAGTGTCGTAGCTGAACTGAATCGTATTCATGTCATCGTAAGCGGTAACATACGGTGGATCTTCATCAGTCAGGTTGCGAACACCCAGCGTAAACGTGATGTCATTCCAGTTGTAATAACCTTGAACATCGAGGTAGGTGATCGCATCCGCAACGTTGACCAGGTTTGCGGCCGCTGCGTCGATGTCATCGGTTTCGCTCATGTACCTGGCTGTCAGGTTAGCACCCCAGTCGTCACGCGTTAGCGTGATACCGAAGTTCGATTGCCATTCAGCGAAGGTCGCCGGGTTGCCGAACGCGGGGTCACCACCGAAGTACCCGGCGAGCTGGACCAGCTCTCCACCGGCGAACGGCAGGTAATCGTACTCATCGAGGTAGGTGCCCGAGAGGCGCAGGTCGATGAGGCCGAGACCAGTCTCGAAACCGTAGTTCACCTGGAAGTCGATGCCGCTGGTCTTGTAGGTGGCCAGGTTGGCATTCGTCTGGAGAACCCCGGAGATTTGCTGATTCGAGTTGCGGCGGTCTGGCGCTGTCGTCGACGGTGTTTCATCAACACCGGGGAATGACGGTCCGACCATCAATGCACAGAGCGGGTCCGAGAAGTTGGGGCTTGCATAGCAGGCTGAAATAACTTCCGAAGTCGGCGCACTACCGACGGCATCGGTGATCTCGATGTCGAAGTAGTCGATAGAGACACTCAGGTCTTCGAGGAACCGAGGCGTCAGCACGAGGCCGAAGGTCAGAGATTCGGACGTTTCCGGCTGCAGGTTCGGGTTACCGCCCTGCAGTGTTGTCGCCTGGAATGTCGCCAGATTGAAGTTCGGCGGCAGTCCGTCGGCCTGACAGTTTGCGACCGTGTTAGCGTCCGTTCCCGACGTGCCGTAGTTTCGGCATGGGTCGGTATAAGACTCAGCTGATTGCTGCTGGCCCAGGAACAGTTCGCTGATGTTCGGTGCACGGAATCCTTCAGCGTACGTGCTGCGCAGGCGAAGGTCCTCGATCGGGGCCCACTCAAGTGCAACCTTATAGACCGTGTCCGAATCATTCAGGAAGTCGACGTCCGTCCAGCGAGCCGAGGCTTCAAGTGTCAGCAGTTCGGCCATCGGTGCGCCAGAAAGAATTGGCAAAACAACCTCACCGTAAACTTCATCAACCTTGTACTTGCCACCGGTGACATTGCCTGGCGTTGCGTATACAGCACCAACTGCGGCACCACCGTCCGGGTTAGATGAAGCACTCTCGCGACGGTTTTCGTAACCCAGCGCCCAGCCAATATCTCCACCCGGGAGAGCCATATCGCCAAGATCGCCGGAGAAGTTCACCTGGAAGATGTTCAATGTGGAATCTTCCTTTGTGTTGACGCCGACGAAGCCGTAAGCCACCTGGGCGGGAGTCATGCTGTCAACAACGAAAGGATTGAACACGCCCGGACAACCATTTGTCGCTGCGGCACAAAGATCGGGGTCCATCATCGCTTCGATATTCGGG